>CATPCA010000395.1 GCA_955652545.1 Candidatus Dormiibacterota bacterium | reverse complement strand
TCCCTGGACATCGTCGATGGCGAGTTCTTCTGCCTCCTCGGGCCCTCCGGCTCAGGAAAGACCACCATGCTGCGACTGATCGCGGGCTTCGAGCGGCAGACGCGCGGCCGGATCCGCCTGTACGGAGAGGACGTCACCGACATCCCCGCCTTCGACCGCGACGTCAACACGGTCTTCCAGGACTACGCCCTGTTCCCTCACATGACGGTTGCCGAGAACGTGGGGTACGGACTGATGGTGCGCCATGTCCCGAGACACGAGCGGGCCGCGCGCGTGGCGGAAGCGTTGCACACCGTGCGCCTCGACGGCTACGACATCCGCAAGCCGTTTCAGCTCAGCGGCGGCCAGAGGCAGCGGGTCGCGCTGGCGCGTGCTCTGGTCAACCGCCCCCGCGTGCTCCTCCTCGATGAGCCGCTCGGCGCGCTGGACCTCAAGTTGCGTGAAGAGATGCAGGTCGAGCTCAAGGAGATCCAGCGGCGGGTGGGCATCACCTTCATCTTCGTCACCCACGACCAGAACGAGGCGCTGGCCATGAGCAATCGCATCGCCGTGTTCAACGCCGGCAGCCTCGAGCAGGTGGGGACGCCGGACGACATCTATGACTCGCCGGCTACGCCGTTCGTCGCCGGTTTCGTCGGCACCTCCAACATCATCGAAGGGGAATTCGCGCGCACGGTGATCGGTGACGCGCAGCGTCACACGGTACGACCCGAGAAGATCCGGATGCTCGATCCGCACGACCCGGCAGAGCCGGCCGATTACAGCGTCGTCGGGGTCATCCGCGACGTCATCTACCTCGGTGCTGAGACGCGATACATCGTGGACGTCGGCGGCGCCGCACGCATGACCGTCGTCCAGCAGAACCTGGCGACCTCCTCGATGGAGGCCCGATCGCGGGTCGGGCGAGAGGTTCGTCTGGCCTGGCCGCGCGACAGCACACTGACCCTGACCCAACACTCATCCGACCACGTCCCGGGGGAGGCAACCGCATGACCAGACACACCGGCCCACCTCTGATCGCCGCGCTCAGCCTGGCGCTGGTCACGGCCGCGTGCGGCGGCGCCAGCGGCGCAAGCACGCCGGCAAACACCGGTCCCGCCAGCATCGGCAAGGGTGAGGGCGCGCTCAACATCATCGTCTGGACCGGGTACGCCGAGAGCGGCGCCAACGACCCCAAGGTCGATTGGGTGACCCCGTTCCAGAAGCAGACCGGGTGCGTCACCAACGCCAAGATCGCCGGGACGTCGGACGAGATGGTGTCGCTGATGCAGACCGGCCAGTACGACGGTGTGTCCGCTTCGGGCAACGCCACCCTGCGCCTCATGGTCGGCGGCGCGGCCGCGCCGGTCAACACCAACCTGCTCACCAACTACTCCGACATCAACGCTGCGCTCAAGGACCAGCCGTACAACACGTACCAGGGCGTCCACTACGGCGTTCCCCACGGCTGGGGGGCGAACCTGCTCATGTACCGCACCGACGTGGTCCACCCGGCCCCCACCTCCTGGGGTGTGGTCTTCGACGCGAACTCCCCGTACAAGGGGCACATCACCGCGTACGACGATCCGATCTACATCGCCGATGCAGCGCTGTACCTCAAGTCGACACGGCCCGACCTGCACATCACCGACCCGTACGAGCTGGACAACGCGCAGTTCCAGGCGACCGTTGCCCTGCTCAAGAAGCAGCGCACCGTGGTCGGGCAGTACTGGTCGGACTACACCAAGGCACAGTCCGCGTTCGCCAACGGCGACACTGTGATGGGCACAACCTGGCAGGTGATCACCAACCTGCTGCTCACCGACAAGAGCCCCACGCCGGTGGCGGCGATCGTCCCCAAGGAGGGCTCGACGGGCTGGTCCGACACCTGGATGGTGTCGTCGCAGGCCAAGCATCCCAACTGCATGTACATGTGGATGAACTGGATCACCAGACCCGAAATCCAGGCGCAGGTTGCGCAGTGGTTCGGGGAGGCCCCCGCCAACCTCAAGGCCTGTCCGGTCATCGCGCAAACCGACGCCAACTTCTGCCAGACGTACCATGTCTCCGACACCGCCTACCTCCACGGGCTGTCGCTGTGGAAGGTGCCGCTGAGCGACTGTGGTGACAGCCGCGGCAAGGTCTGCAAGGGCTACCAGGACTGGCTGCAGGCCTGGACGGACATCAAAGGCTAGCCGCCGCATGGTGTGAAGCCCCAGGAATTGTGACCCACCAACGATGAGCGACCACGTCCGACCGCGGGTCGGAGGCGGATCCTTCCGTCGTGTCGCGCGGAGCCTCGAGCGCCACCCGAGGCTCCGCCTGGCGGGCCTGCTCACCCCGCCGCTGGGCTGGCTCGGCGTCCTCTATCTCGGCTCGCTGGCGCTCCTCTTCGCCGCTGCTTTCTGGCACTACGACAGCGACATCACCTTCAGCGTCACCAAGACCTTCACGCTGGAGAACTTCGGGCAGCTGCTCGCCGACCCCGTGTACAGGAGCATCGCCGGACGCACCATCCTGATCGCGGTCCTGGTCACCGTCACGGACGCGATCGTGGCTCTGCCCATCGCATTCGTCATGGGCAAGCTGGCCGGCCGGCGCATGAGAGCGGTGCTCGGCATGGCCGTGCTCATGCCGCTCTGGACGAGCTACCTCGTGAAGATCCTCGCGTGGCGCCTGATCCTCTCAGAAGGAGGCGTCCTCAACTGGGTGCTGAAACCATTCCACCTGTCCGGGCCCGGCTTCGGCGACGTCGCGGTGTACCTGGTGCTGTCGTACATCTGGCTGCCGTACATGATCCTCCCGCTCGCCGCCGGCTTTGAGCGACTGCCCACGTCCCTGCTCGAAGCGTCGACCGACCTCGGGGCGCGCACCTGGGCGACCTTCCGTCACGTGGTCGTCCCGCTCGTTCTCCCGGCGCTGGTCGCCGGGTCGATCTTCACCTTTTCGCTGACGCTGGGTGACTACATCGCAGTCAGCCAGGTATCGAGCACCCAGTTCATCGGCAGCGTGGTCTACAGCAACCAGGGCGTCAGCGGGGATCTCCCGCTCGCCGCGGCATTCGCCACCGTGCCGGTGGTGGTCATGCTCATCTACCTCGCCCTGGCCCGCCGGGCGGGCGCGTTCAAGGCGCTGTAGTCGTGTACGTGTCGCCGCGGCTGCGCCGCCTGCTCGGCGTGGCCACCGGCTGCCTGCTGCTGGTCATCTACATCCCGCTGATCCTGGTCGTCCTGTACGCGTTCAACCCCTCGCGCAGCCAGAGGTGGCCGATCGCCGGCTTCACGATGAAGTGGATCGGGGATGCCATCAGCAACCCCGGAGCCCGCGACGCCATCGTCCTGTCGGTCGAGGTAGGCCTGGTGGCCACCGCCATCGCGCTCGTGCTCGGAAGCCTGCTCGCGGCCGCGGTCCACCGCTACCGTTTTTTCGGGCGCAGCGCCGTGTCATTCCTGGTGATCCTGCCCATCGCTCTGCCGGGAATCGTCACCGGCATTGCGTTGAACGCGACCTTTCGGACGCTGTTCGGCGGCCTGACCCTGCTGACGCTGGTGATCGGCCACGCCACGTTCTGCGTGGTCGTCGTCTACAACAACGTCATCGCCCGCTTGCGCCGCACCTCGGGATCCCTGGTCGAGGCGTCGGCCGACCTCGGGGCGGATCCTTGGCAGACGTTCCGCCACGTCACCTTCCCGGTGATTCGTTCGGCGCTTCTCGCCGGTGCGCTTCTCGCCTTCGCGCTGTCGTTCGACGAGATCGTGGTGACGACGTTCACCGCAGGATCACACGAAACCCTGCCCATCTGGATCTTCGCCAACCTGTCGCGGCCCAACCAGCTGCCGATCGTCAATGCCGTGGCGTTCGGAGTCATCCTCCTATCCGCGATCCCGGTGTACATCGCCCAGCGAGTGGCGAGCGACGCCGTCAGTATCGGCGAGACCGCCTGACTGTTGGCGTCGGCACGGAATCGAAAGCCGGCCCCCAGAGCTTGACGCCGCCCAGGAGCCCAGCGGCGTTGTCGACCAGTGACGACTTCGGTCCCAGGTCGATGGTCACATGCGAGGAGTTGCCGCCACCGACGTAGACGTGGTCGAAGAAGGTGAGACGGTCGAGTGTCTGCACCGCAAGCCTGACCCGCCTGTTCCACTTCTTGCTCGACAGGCGCTTGCGGGCCGCATTCCCCAATTGCTGGTTGTATGTCTCGCCCTTGCGAAAGGGGTGGTGAGCGAACTCGAGATGCGAGCAAACGTGACCGTCCGCGAACAGTGCAGTGCCCACCGCGGTGCCGAGCGTGATGACCAGCTCGACTCCTTTTCCGTCGACCACTGCAGCGCCCTGGACGTCGGCGTCGTTCGCGACCCTGGTGGGGCTATGGAATGAGGCTTGGATCGACGCGGCGAGGTCGTGGCCCTGCCACGCCGCGACGAGCTTGGGGTCGACTGTTCCGACGGCGCCGTCCCTGCAGACAAACTCCGGGGCCGACAGCACCCGGCCCTCGCGTACGACGCCGGGGAAACCGACCGACACCCTGTCGAACGTCGGCAGCTGTCCGACCAGGGTCGCGAGCGTGGCCACCAGGACGGCGGGCGACAGTGGGTACGGGGTCGGCACCCGCACCCGGTCGCATGTCATGGCGCCCGACGGCCCGAGCACGACCGCCTTGAGCCCGGTGCCTCCGATGTCGATGGCGAGCGTGCTTGGACTCATCCCCATCATGGTAGCCCCTGTCGATCCGCGCCGACGGCACCTGGCACCATGACGGGTTCTTGACGACCGTCACAACAGCGTGGTAGCGTCCGCCGCGAGGAGACAACTCAGATCCCCCACTCCGGTCACGTCGACACCTTTGCCAGGGATCACCTCCCGCCCCGCGAGCAGTGGCCGGAGCTCATCTTCGAGCTGCCGGAGCTGACCTACCCCGAGCACCTCAACTGCGCCCATGAGCTGCTCGATGCCACCGCGGCGCGGATCGGCGGCAACCGCCGCTGCCTGGTCACCGACGAGGCGACGTGGACGTACGCCGACCTGATCCGTCACACCAACCAGATCGCTCACGTCCTCGTCGACGACCTCGGCCTGGTTCCCGGCAATCGTGTGCTGCTTCGCGGTACCAACAACCCGTGGCAGGTGGCGTGCTGGCTCGCCGTCCTCAAGGCGGGAGGCGTGGTGGTCAGCACGATGCCGCTCCTCCGCGCCGGTGAGCTCCGCCCGGTCATCGACGCATCTCTGCCATCCGTGGCGATCTGCGACGCCGGCCTGGCGGATGAGCTCGTCACCGGCGGCACCGGTGGCATGCCAACCGTCACCGTCGGCGATCCCGGGGCCGACGGCCTGGTCGCCAGGTCGCGTACCAAGCCGGACACGTTCACAGCCGTTGCAACTGCCGCCGACGACGTGGCGTTGATCGCGTTCACGTCGGGGACCACCGGCAGGCCCAAGGGATGCATGCACTTCCATCGCGACGTTCTCGCCATCGCCGATACCTTCTCGAGCCGCGTGCTGCGTCCCCACCAGGACAGCCTGTTTGTCGCCAGCCCGCCGATGGCATTCACCTACGGGCTCGGCGGCATGGTGGTGTTCCCGCTGCGCTGCGGAGGAGCCAGCCTGCTCATCGAGAAGACGGCTCCGCCATTGCTCGCCGAAGCGATCGGGCGACACGGTGCCACGGCGCTCTTCACCGCGCCGACGGCCTATCGCGCGATGCTACGACTGCCCGAGATCCGGCTCACGTCCCTCGAACACTGTGTTTCCGCCGGCGAACACCTGCCAGCAGCGACGTGGGATGCCTGGCGGGCGGCAACCCGCCTGCGCAGCATTGACGGTATCGGCGCCACCGAGATGCTGCACATCTTCATCTCGGCCTCCGGCGACGACATCCGCCCCGGCGCGACAGGACGAGCCGTCCCCGGTTTTCGCGCGCGCGTCGTCGACGAGGACGGACAGGCGGCGCCCGACAATGTCGTCGGCCGGCTCCAGGTGCGCGGGCCCGTGGGCTGC
>CATPCA010000394.1 GCA_955652545.1 Candidatus Dormiibacterota bacterium | reverse complement strand
GCCCTCATCGACGCCGTGGCGACGCGCACCTGGTCGATCGAGGATGGTGGCATCCGCGAGGTGCTGGGCGGGTACACAGACCTGCTGCGCGTGCGCGATCGCGAGAAGCGCGACCGTGAGCGCGAGGCGGAGAACGCCGCCACCGCGAGTCGCGCTCCAGCTCCCCAGCCGGCTCCGGCGGCGAGCCAGTCCGGGGCGCGAGCGATCCGCCGCCTCGAGGAGGAGATCGCCACCACCGAGGCGGAGCTCGAGCTGGCGCGCAGTCGTCTGCTCGACCCAGAAACGTTCGCAGACGCGCAGACTGGCGCCGAGGCCGGCCGGGCACATGACCGGCTCAGCGGTGCGCTCGCCGAGCTGTACGAGCGCTGGGAAGAGCTGGCCGGGTCCACCTGAAACGGTGCGCTTCCTACACTGTGGGCGATGAGCAGCCCGATGCCAGGCCTTGGCGAAACGCTCGTCGAGTCGGCGTCAATACGGCGCCGTGTGGCTGAGCTCGCCGCGGACATCGACACCCACTACGGGGATGTCGATCGCCCTATCGTGCTTCTCTGCGTTCTCAAGGGTTCTCTCATCTTCACATCCGACCTGGCGCGAGCCCTGACAATTCCCGTCGAGATCGACAGCGTCGCCCTGCGTTCCTACGGCTCCGGCACCGTCAGCACCGGCCGGATGGAGCTGGTGAGGGAGCCGAGCACATCGCTGACCGGCCGCGACGTCCTCATCGTCGAGGACATCGTCGACACCGGCAACACCATTGCGTACCTGCAGGCCTACCTCGCCGCGGTGGGCGCGCGGTCGGTGAGGGTGGTGGCACTGCTCAACAAGACGGCGCGCCGCGAACACCCGCTGGAGGTTGACTGGCACGGTTTCGACATTCCCGACCGCTTCGTCGTCGGGTACGGACTCGATTACTGTGAGCGCTACCGCAACCTCGCTGACGTGCGCGCGCTGCACGGCGTGTGATCGACCGCCGCGGAGCACCGTTGGCGCTGGCGGGCGCGACCGTCGCGGTCTCGGTGTCGGCGATCCTGGTCCAGGAGGCGCAGACGGACGCGGCAACCGTGGTGTGGTTGCGCATGGCATTGGCGGTCGGACTGCTCGCCCCGTGGGCGCTGCCGCAGTTGCGCCAAGGCGCGGTCGGCGGTACGCGTCGCGACCTCCTGCTCACACTGGTGGCCGGTGCGCTGCTCGCCGTGCACTTCCTCACCTGGACCGCGTCGTTGGCCGACACCTCGGTGGCGGCGAGCGTCCTGCTGGTGTCGCTCCACCCGCTGGTGGTCACTCCGCTCGGCGCCCTGATCCTCGGCGACCGGGTCGACAGTCGAATCGTCGCTGGGATCGCACTCGCCATCTGCGGAACGGTGATCACCTGCGCGGGGGCGTTCGGAGCGGGCGGCAACGCGCTCAGAGGGGACCTTCTCGCCATCACCGGCGGCCTCGCCCTCGCCGGCTACCTGCTGATCGGCCGAAGCCGGCGCAGCCGCTCCGGTGTCGCCGCCTACTCGGCCATTGTCTACGCGATCGTCAGCGCCGCCGCCGTCGCAACCGCGATCGTCGGCACCGGCCTGCACGCACCCGGCGGCCGCACGCTGCTGGCCTGCCTGGGACTGGCTGCCGTGTGCACAGTCGGCGGCCACACAGTCTTCAACTGGACACTTCGCCACCTGCGCGCGAGCACCGTGTCGCTCTCGTTCCTGGGTGAACCACCACTGGCAGCGCTGCTCGCATTCATCGTGCTGGGGCAGCACCCGGCCGTGTCCACCGTCGTGGGTGGCGTGCTCATCCTGACTGGTCTGGCGGTGACACTGAGATCAGCACCGCCAGCCGTCGCAGCGGACCTGGTCACCGAAGGCACCTGAGGGAGGGCGGGGACGGCAGGAATCGCGGCGACAGCGAATTCTGCAGCAGCCGAAGGAGCGAAGAAGTCGCCGGTGGCGACTTCGCAGCGACGCGAACGGCTGCGAAGCCTGAGCAGGCGTCGCGATGCCTGCCGTCCCCGCCCGTCGCGCTAACCTGAGCAGCCGCCGCGGTCCCTACCGTCCCACGCCGGTCGCGCTGGCGTCCCCGCCCGTCGCGCTACAGCGGCGTTCCAGTCAGCAGGAACAGCAGATGCGTCGGCACCATGCCCATGACCACGCTGATGATCAGCACGTACAGCATCGCCGTGGCGGGCTGGTTGGCCCTGATCCGCGCGAAGTAGAGCGTGAATGCGTTGACCGCCGCGGTGAACAGCACGCCGGCGCCGACCACGAGCAGCCAGAAAAGCACGGCCTGGTCGCCGGAGATGAAGCGCTCGCGGCTGTTGCCGTGGCTGGCCAACCCGTAGGCGATGACGGCGCAGTCCACGGCGACAGCGGCGAACACCGCGTAGATCGAGAGCCGCAGCGGCCGAAACGAGAGGCTCGGCGTCACCAGGTACCAGTGGCCGAGCAGCATACCGGCGAGGGCTGCGCCGCCGACGAAAGCCGCCGGCAGGAACACGAGCAGCGCGTCACCGGCACCGCCCACCGCGGGCCCGATGGCGACCGCGGCCGACACGATTGCGGCGACGCCGACGGCGATCGTGGCAACCTCGACGACCCGTCGCGACACCTCCGTGCCGACGACCGTGAAGAGGACGTCGGCGACGAGCAGCACGGCGAATGCCACGCACCAGTGCACCAGGTTGGCGACGGCGCCGGGGTCGACGGTGCCGCGCAGCAGTGCAGCGAGGTCGGACACCGCCGAGATGAGCAGCAGGTCGACACCCATGATCAGCGCGCAGATCGCCGCTGTCGTGCCCACGAAACCGCGCCCCACCCTGCCGACCTGGTCGAGGGCGGCGCTGACCGCGACCGTGCCGACCGCGAGCTCGAGGAGCACGAGCAGCCCTGCCAGCGGCGCGAGATCGGGCAGGGACGGTGGCACCGCGCGATGGTACGCAGCGGGCTGTCAGCCGGCCGGCGGCTGCGCTACCGTCACGATCGGATGAACGCCGACACGAACGCGGCCGACGGTGACCCTGGGATGCCGGCCGGCGAGGCGGGCGTGGCGAACCGGCCGCGCCCCTGGAGCATCGCCGCCGCCATGGAGCCGGTGCCACCGTTGGCGCCGCCGCCGGCCCTGCCCGGCCAGGGGATCGCCGTGGTGACGACACCGCGGCCGGCCGAACGTGCACCAGGTCCCCGGACGCTGATCGCCTTCGGGACGTTGCTGGCCGCGGTCGCCATCATCGTTGTCGTCCTGCTCGTCATCGGGCGCTGAGCGGACGAACGCGAGGCTCAGCCGGCGACGGGCAGCCCGGCCTCCTCCCAGGCCTCGATGCCGCCCACCACGTTGATCGCCCGGGGACGGCCGTGTTCGCGCAGGAAGTCGACGGCCTTGGCACTGCGTCCACCGAGCCGGCAGTGGACGAACACGTCGCGGTCATCGGGGATCTCGTCGAGCCGCCCAGCCACCTCGGCGAGAGGGATCAGCAGCGCACCGGGGATGTGCTGCTGCTCTGACTCCCATGATTCGCGAACATCGATGAGCACGGCTGCGCCGGATGCCACCGCGTCATATGCCTGCTGCGGTGTCGCCTCCGCGTTCGTGGACATGACGGCGAGTATACGAATCGTCCACTCGCAGCCAGCACGCGGCTGGTAGTCTGCCTGCAGTGAGTGCGATGGCCGCGGTTCCGACCTCCGCCCTGGCGGACGATCCCTGGATGAATGCCCAGCGGCAGTTCGACAACGCAGCGCACATCCTCAACCTCTCACCCGGCCTTCGCGCCGTCCTGCGTGAGGTGCGGCGCGAACTTCTCGTCCGTTTCCCGGTGAAGATGGACGACGGTTCGGTGCGTGTGTTCGAGGGCTACCGAGTCCAGCACAACACCACCCGCGGGCCCGCCAAGGGCGGCATCCGTTTCCATCCCGCGACCAACCTCGAAGAGGTCAAGGCGCTGTCCATGTGGATGACGTGGAAGTGCGCGCTGATGAACATCCCCTACGGTGGCGCCAAGGGCGGGGTTGTGGTCGATCCCAAGGAGCTCAGTCATCGCGAGCTCGAGAGGTTGACACGGCGCTTCGCCAGCGAGATCAGCCTCCTGATCGGCCCTGAGTCGGACATCCCCGCGCCGGACGTCAACACCAACGCCGAGGTGATGGCCTGGATCATGGACACGGTGTCGATGGAGGCCGGGTACTCGATTCCCGCCGTGGTTACGGGCAAGCCCCTCGACATCGGCGGCAGTGAGGGGAGAGCGTCGGCGACGGGGCGCGGTGTCTGCATCTCGGCGCTCGAGATCTGCCAGCGGCTGCAACGCGCTCCAAACTCGACCACGGTTGCCGTGCAAGGGTTCGGCAACGTCGGCAGCGTCAGCGCCGAACTGATGTCCGAGCGGGGGTTTCGCATCTGCGCGGTCTCAGATGTCTCGGGTGGGATCCACAATCCCGGAGGTCTCGACGTCCCGGCCTTGCTCGAGCACCGTCGCAGCACCGGCTCCGTCGCCGGCTTTCCGCATGCACAAGCGGTGACCAACAGTGAGCTGCTCGAGCTGCCGGTCGACCTGCTCGTCCCGGCTGCGCTCGAGAACCAGATCACCGCACGCAATGCCGGACGTATCCAGGCGGCGATCATCATCGAGGGTGCCAACGGCCCGACCACCCCCGACGCCGACCTCATCCTCGAACACCGCGGCATCGTTGTCGTTCCGGACATCCTCGCCAATGCCGGTGGCGTCACCGTGTCGTATTTCGAGTGGGTGCAGGATCTTCAATCTTTCTTCTGGGAGGAGGGGGAGATCAACAGGCAACTCGAGCGCATCCTGCGACGCGCATTCGTGCAGATGTGTGAGCAGGCCGACCAGCACCGCGTGTCACTGCGGCTCGGTGCCTACCTGGTGGCGGTGAAACGCGTCGCCGACGCTACAGCGGTCCGTGGCATCTATCCCTGATCCTCCCGCCCCCGGCGCTGCGAACGGGTCGGAAGAGCAGCGCCGCGACTACGAGGTCGGAGCGCCGCTCCGGGAGGGGTGGGGAGGGACGCTTCGCGATGGTCGCTATCGAAGGACCGGGCTGCGGGTCACCGTTCAGGACATCCGCGCCGAGCTGACCATGACCCCGGGGTTGGTCGACCGACTCGCCGGCATCGGCCGCCGCGCTGCCGCAGTCCGCGACCCGCACGTGGTTGCCGCCTACGACCTCGTTGAGGGTCATGGTGCGCTCCAGTTGATCGCGGAGTGGACCGAGGCGCCGACGCTGGCGGCGCTGCTCCGGCGCCGCGAGATGGACCCACGTGAGGCGGCGCCGGTCATCGACGGCGTCCTCGCCGGGCTGGGCTCACTCCATTCCGCCGGGTTGTTCCACGGTCGGGTCGGAGCCGAGACCGTGGTTGTCGAACCGGATGGGCGAGCGCGGCTCGCGGAGCTGGCGGTCTGCGCTGCGGCCGCCCCACCCGGCGCCGGACCGGAAGCGGACCTGCGCGCCGCGGCGCGTCTCGGCCTCGAGCTGCTGCGCGGCTCCGGCCGCCGCGGCGAGCCGGTGCGCCGGGTGCTCGAGCCCGCCCTGGACACCACCGGCGCCACCAACGCTGCCGACCTGCGCACCGCCGTCGCGAGCGCCGCGGGCCTCGCCTTCGAGGGGAGAAGGCAGGAGCGCGCAACCCCGCCGGCCCGCCCGCGAGGACGGCGTCGGCGCTGGCTCTTCGGCATCGCAGCGCTGGTGTTGCTGGTCGCGGCCGCCGCTGTGGCGGGGATCGTCGTGCTGGGCGGACACCAGGCTCCCCGCCCGGCGGGCCCTCTGGCGATCGGCCCGGATGCAGCTCTCACGGTCACGCCGGCCAACGGCGGATGCAACACCACCTTTGTCTTCGTCGGCCGCGGATCTGTGAGCGGTACCGGCACCCTCGTCTACCGTTGGGAACAGAGCGACGGCCAGTCGAGCGCGACCACCTCGCTGCCGATCACCTCCGACGACGGAGCCTTCCAGCTGACGCAGGCGTGGCGTTTGCAGGGGGCGCAGACCCTGGACGCATCCCTGACACTCCATCTCCTGAGCCCGGTCAACAGAACGCTCAAACGCCCGTTCCGCTACGCCTGCTCGTGACGTCGCTGCAGGGCCTGCGTGCGCGAAACCCGCTCCCCGCGGGAGCGATCAGCGTCGGTGTGGGACTGCTGCTCAACGGGTTGTGCACGTACGTGTTCCTGGCCATCGCCGGCCACGCGCTGCCCGCAGAGCGCTATTCCGCGTTCGCCGGGTTCTGGGCCCTGCTGTTCGTGGTGGCGCCGGGCATCTTCCTGCCGCTCGAGCAGGAGCTGGGCCGCGCCATCGCCGGCCGCCGCGCCCGCGACGATGGCGATGGTCCGGTGGTGGCTCGCTGCGCGCTCATCGGCGGGGGGTTCCTGGCACTGCTCCTGGTGGGGTCGGGTGCGGCCTTCGGGCCGCTGGACAGCCGCCTGCTCGGAGGCGACGGCGTGCTCATGATCGCGCTGCTACTCGGCGTCAGCGCCTACTGTGCCGAACATCTCGCGCGCGGGACGCTCAGCGGCAACGGGCGCTTTCGCGCGTACGGCGTGCTCCTCGGGACCGAAGGCGTGTACCGCACGTGCTTCTGCGCTGCTCTTGCGGCTGCCCATGTGGGTAGCCCGGGACCGTACGGACTTGCGTTGGTGGCCGGCTCCTTCGCTGCTGTGCTCACCGCGCTGGCGCGCGAAGGCGGACTGCTCACCCCGGGAAGCCCGACGCGGAATGCCGAGGTGACCACAGCCCTCGGCTCGCTGCTGGTCGCGTCCATCGCAACCATGTTCATGTTCAACGGCGGCACCGTCGTCGTCCAGCTGCTGGCATCGCCGTCAGAGCAGCGCGTCGCCGGATCGTTCCTCAACGGACGGGTGATCGCGTTCGTGCCGCTCTTCCTGTTCCAGGCGGTCACGGCGGCTCTGCTGCCGCGACTGTCGATGTTGCGCAGTCGCGGCGCCCATGCCGAGTTCCGTCGCACCCTCGGACGTCTCCTGCTCCTGGTTGCGGTTCTCGGCGGGGTGGCCGTGGTCGGCTCGCTGCTGGTGGGCCCGGCGGTTCTCCGCCTCGTATTCGGTCCCGATTTCACACTCACCAACAAAGATCTCGCGCTCCTTGCCGCCAGCTCGACCGCGCTGATGGCCGCGCAGGCCCTGGGCCAGGGGCTGATCGCCCGCAGCGCGTACCGGGGTGTTGTCGCCGGCTGGCTCGCCGGAGTTGTCACGTTCTTCGTGGTGGTGTTCGCCGTGCAGCCTCTGCTGCTGCGCGTCGAGCTCGGGATCCTCGCCGGCGGCCTTGCCGCCGCCGTGGTGCTGGCCGCGCTGCAACCTGACCTGTGGCGAGCGAGCGCCCGGCTGGAGTCGCCTGCCGTCTGACGATCTGCCGTCAGCCCTCGGTGGCGGCGAGGAGATCCTCGCCCTGGTCCTCCGGGCCGACGAAAGCGAGACGGACGTCCGCCATCCCGGCGACAATGCGTTGCGCGACTCTCTGCACCTGTTCAGCGGTGACCTTGCTGACCGCTGCGGCACGCGAGTCGGGCGTCTCCATCGGCAGCCGCGCGCGCCAGCGACCGCCGAAGAACCTTGCCAGGCTGATGGCGGTCTCCGTCGAGCGCAGCAGGCGGCCGATCATCGCCGACTTGGCAGCAGCCAGCTCGTCCTCGGGCACCGGCTGCTCGGCCATCCCTCGGAATTCGGCGAACGACAGCTCGGTGGCGCGGCGTGCGTCCTTCGGACGTGTCCCGGTGCTGATGACGAAGACGCCGGCATCCTCGAAGCCCTCGTGGTGGCTGAAGATGCTGTACGCGAGCCCGTTGCGCTCACGTACGGTGTGGAACAGGCGCGACGACATGCCTCCGCCGAGGACGTGCGTCATCACCGAAAGGGCGGTGCGGTCGTCGTCGGTGGCCGGGATGCCGGGGACCGCGAACACCATCCGGATCTGGGGTTCCTCCTGGTCGGTCACCGGGCGGACGTTGCAGGTGTAACGGTCACCCATACCCCACCGCGCCGGCACCCGCGGGCGCGGTTTGGCCGTGGGCACGTCGGCGAGCAGCTCGGTGGCGCGCTCCACGGTGAGACTCGACCCCCCGGCGATGGTCAGGCACATCGACTCCGGGGCGTAGAACGACCGGTGATAGTCGAGGAGTTGATCACGCGTCGCCTTCTCGATGACGGAGGGAAAGCCTGCGGCCGACCAGGCCATCGGTTGCTCGCCGCCGAATGCGACGGTGCCGAGCCGGTCCCAGATCCAGCCCTCCGGGTCGGCCAGTCGCGCCGACAGCTCCTGGAGGACGACGTTGCGCTCACGATCGACCTCGTCGGCGGCGAACAGAGGACGCGTGAGCATGTCGGTGATGATGTCGGTGAGGTCGTCGAGCACGGTCGCCGGCCCCTCGGCGTAGTAGGCAACCTCTTCGGTGTCCGTGTACGCGTTGGTGTTGGCGCCGAGGCGATCGATCTCTCGCGAGATCTGCAACGTGGTGGGACGCTTGGATGTGCCCTTGAAGAACATGTGCTCGAGGTAGTGGGCCAGGCCAGAGGTGTCCTTGGTCTCGTCGCGTGACCCGGCGCGCACGATCAGGAAGACGCCGACATTGCGCGACACCGACGGTGCGTTGAGGAGGCTGACGCCGTTGGGCAACAGCTTCAACGAGGGCTCGTACGGGTTGAGAGGCATGCTGGTCATGTTGTGCAGCGCAGCGCTCAGCTGGTGCCCGACTCCCAGGAGGCGAGATACCTTTCCTGTTCAGGCGTGAGCACGTCGATCCTCACGCCCATGGCCTCGAGCTTGAGCCGTGCCACCTCGCGATCGATCTCCAGGGGCACGTCGTGGACACGTGTGTCGAGCTCGGCGTGATGACGGGCGATGTGCTCAGCACAGAGTGCCTGGTTGGCGAAGCTCATGTCCATGACCGCGGCGGGGTGACCCTCCGCGGCGGCGAGGTTGAGCAGGCGCCCCTCGGCGAGCACGTGCAGGTTGCGCCCGTCGTGCATGGCGTATGTGTCGACGAACGGCCGCGGCTTGGTGACGCCCGTCGCCAGGTCGTCGAACGCAGCCAGGTTGATCTCGTCGTTGAAATGACCGCTGTTGGCGATGATGGCGCCGTCCTTGAACCGCTCGATGTGGCCCCGGTCGACGACGTTGATGTCGCCCGTGACCGTGATCACGATGTCGGCAATCGGCGCGGCATCTTCGAGTCGCATCACGCGGAAGCCGTCCATCGCCGCCTCCAGGGCGCGCGTCGGGTCGACCTCGGTAACGATGACGTTGGCGCCGAGCCCGTCGGCCCGGCTGGCCAGCCCACGTCCGCACCAGCCATAGCCACAGACGACCATGGTGCGACCCGCGAGGAGGATGTTGGTCGCCCGGATGAGGCCGTCGAGGGTCGACTGGCCCGTGCCGTAACGGTTGTCGAACATGTGCTTGGTGAGCGCTTCGTTGACGGCGATGATCGGAAACCGCAGGGCTCCGGCGGCGGCCATGGCCCGCAGGCGGATGACACCTGTGGTGGTCTCCTCGGTGCCCGCACGGACATCCTCGAGCAGCTCGGGGCGATTGCGGTGCAGCTCGGCGACGAGGTCGGCACCATCGTCCATGGTCAGGTTTGGCCGGCCGTCGAGGACCGAGGTGATGTGGGAGAAATATCGGGCAGAATCCTCACCCTTGACCGCGAACGTCGGGATGCCGTGCCGGGCCGTCAGCGCTGCCGCGACGGCGTCGTTGGTCGAGAGCGGGTTGCTGGCACACAGGCGGACGTCCGCCCCCCCCGCCTTGAGAGTGATCGCCAGGTTGGCCGTCTCACTGGTGACGTGCAGGCATGCGCCCACACGCAGGCCGGCGAGCGGTTGCTCCCGCTCGAACCGCTCGCGAATCAGGCGCACCACCGGCATTTCGAGGGCGGCCCATGCGATGAGGCGGTCGCCGTCGTCCGCGAGCGCGATGTCGGCGACGTCATTGTCTGTGGTGGTCATGGTGGCCATTGTGATCTCCGATCAGATGGTGACGAGCGAGACGTGATCGTGGTCGCCCAGGGCTGCGGCGCCACCGAGGGCGCCGAGTTCGACGAGGAAGCCGAGGCCGGACACGGTCGCTCCGAGCCGCTCGACGAGCTCAATGGTGGCGCCAGCGGTGCCCCCGGTGGCGAGGAGATCATCCACGATGAGCACGCGCTGGCCGCGCCGGAGGGCATCCGCGTGAATTTCAAGCACGGCGTCGCCGTACTCCAGTGCGTACGCGACGGACTCCACCGCGGCGGGCAGACGGCCCTGCTTGCGGATGGGCACGAACCCCGCACCGAGAAGGTAGGCGACGGCCCCGCCGAGTACGAACCCACGCGCCTCGATGCCGGCGACCATGTCGATGCGCTGCCCGCGCCAGGCCTCCGCCATCGCGTCCACCGCCTCGTGGAACAGCGCGGGATCGCCGAGGACTGTGCTGATGTCGCGGAAGAGGATTCCCTTGCGCGGGAAGTCCGGCACCGCCCGCAGGGCGCTCGCCAGGCGCTCGACCAGGGAGGCCCGGCCCGCCGCACAGCCGTCATCGGGTGGGGAGGGCCGCATCGGACGAGGATTCTAGGGGCGGTCGCGTAGCCTTGAATTGGCATACTCTGAGCTGGCGGCGCGCGTCTGCCCCACGCAGTGCGCCTGACCGTGAGAGCAGATGCCGAATTCCGATGATCGACTCCCCGTGCCTTCCGGCACGCCTGTCCTGGCTCACGTCCGCGGTGCGTTGAGCCGCGGTCTCGCGGCTGTAGCCCCCGAGGACACGCGCCGAGGCCGCGCCGTGTACCGCGTCAGGCGTGCGGGCGCGGTGTTGGCGGCCGAGGGACCGTCCGGACTCCATCAGGCCCTCCGCGAGCGCCATCGCAACACCGGGCGCGGGCGTGCTCGCCTGGTCCAGCGTGAGTACGAGGAATGGCGGCGAAGGCACGAACCCGACCCGGAGGAGCTGGACCGGATGCGCATCCAGAGCCGCGCCTGGAGCGACCGTCCTCTGATCAGCATCATCATGCCGACGTACAACCCTCGACCCGAGTGGATCCGGCCGGCGGTCGAGTCGGTGATCGCGCAGACGTACGAGAACTGGGAGCTCTGCATCGCCGACGATGGATCCACCGCTCCTCACGTGGCCGGCATTCTCGCCGAGTACGCCGCCTGTGAGCCGCGCGTCAAGGTGGTCATGCGCGCCGAGAATGGTGGCATCGCGGCCGCTTCAGCAAGCGCGGTAGCCCTCGGCAGCGGCGATTTCGTCGGGTTTCTCGACCACGACGACGTGCTCCGCCCGCACGCGCTGCACCGGGTGGTCGAGAGCATCCGCGAGGCGCCCGACACCGACATTGTCTACTCGGACGAGGACCTGCTTCTCGCGGACGGCACGTTCGGCAGGCCTTTCTTCAAACCCGACTACTCGCCCGATCTCCTCCTGTCCGTGAACTACATGTGCCACTTCCTGGTGGTCCGTAGGGACGTGATGGAGTCCGCCGGTGGCTTCCGCACAGGATTCGACGGTGCCCAGGACCACGACCTGCTGCTGCGGGCCACGGAGAAGGCGCGACGGGTGAGCCACGTGCCGGACATGCTCTATTCGTGGCGCCAGGTCCCCGGCTCCGTGGCGCTTTCCGGCGGAGCGAAGATGTACGCGTACGAGTCGGGGAAACGCGCGGTCGAGGCGGCGTTGCAGCGCCGTGGTCTTCCGGGCAGTGTCAGTCTCGGCCGCCAGCTGGGCACCTACCATGTCCGTGTTGACGTCGTCGATGAGCCGCACCTCGCCATCGTCATTCCGACCCGCGACCGCCTCGACCTGCTACGACGGTGCATCGAGAGCATCGAGCGTCGTTCGACGTATACAAACTGGTCGATCACCGTCATCGACAACGGCAGCACCGATCCCGCCACCCTCGAGTACCTTGATCGGTCGCCCCACCGGGTGGTGCATCGTCCGGGTCCCTTCAACTACTCCTCGCTGATCAATCTCGGACGCGCATCGATCGATGCGTCCTACATGATCACGCTCAACAACGACACGCTGGTCATCAGCAGGGACTGGATGGAGGCGCT
>CATPCA010000393.1 GCA_955652545.1 Candidatus Dormiibacterota bacterium | reverse complement strand
TCAACCCCGAGGACGCGTTGCGGGCGCGATCCAACCGCTTCGCGGAGCGCTTCCGGAGCCTCGAGCGACAGGCTGCCGCCGACGGCGCGGACCTGCACGACGTCGACGCCGCGGAGTGGCGCCGGCGGTGGGAGGACACTGCGCCGCCGGCGCCGTGAAACCGCCGACCTTGTCAAAATGACCGTTGGCGTCCATCCTTATGGTGGTCGCACGGCCAGTCTCAGCACACGTTCTCGAGGGCCGACCGATTCTTCGTCATGTCTTCGCCTCCGACGCCGGCCCGCTGCGCCGCCTGGTCATCGCCGGACTTGCAGCGCTCTCCGGCCTGGCCGCCTATGCGGTGTTCACGGAGGCCGCGCAGGGCAACGCGCTCGACGCTCGCGTCCAGTCGGTCACTGCGCAGAACGCTGCGTTGCAACAGCAGATCGATGAACGCCAGCAGCAGATCGGCGAGGCCAGCAACTCCGCCTGGCTCGAGGAGCAGGCACGCCGGCTGGGCTTCGTGTTCCCCGGCGAGAGCATCTTCATCATCACCACCCCGGGGGCGCCCACGGCCGCGAGCGGTGGGCTGAACGCCCCCCTGCCCACCTTCGCTCCATCCGCGTCGCCGAGCCCGAGCGCATCACCGTCCGGGTCGCCGTCGCCGTCCGCGAGGCCGCTGCCGACGCACACGCCGGTGACATTCGTGCTTCCCACGCCGACCCCACACTGACGGCGCGGACGGTCGGCGACCGGCGGGAGCAGTTCAGGGCTTCCGATACCCTATGACGGTGACGGACCGCGACCAGGCATACCCACCGGTGAACCCGCGCCCGCATTTCCCTGCAATTGAGGAGGAGGTGCTCGCGTACTGGGAACGTGATCACACCTTCGTCGCGTCCATCGAGCAGCGCAGGGCCGATCGCGAGTTCGTCTTCTACGACGGCCCCCCATTCGCCAACGGACTTCCCCACTACGGGCACCTGCTGACCGGGTTCGTCAAGGACGTGGTGCCGCGTTACAAGACCATGCGCGGCTACCGCGTACCGCGGCGTTTCGGCTGGGATTGCCACGGGCTTCCCGCGGAGATGGAGGCTGAACGCCAGCTGGCAATTCACGGCCATGCCGCCATCCAGAAGTACGGTGTGCAACGGTTCAACGACTTCTGCCGCAGCTCCGTCCTCGAGTACACCAGTGAGTGGCGCAGCTATGTCACCCGCCAGGCACGCTGGGTCGACTTCGAACACGAGTACAAGACGATGGACCTCCCCTACATGGAGAGCGTCATGTGGGCGTTCCGTCAGTTGTGGGACAAGGGGCTCATCTACGAGGGCTACCGGGTGCTCCCATATTGCTGGGAATGCGAAACGCCGCTGAGCAATTTCGAGACCCGCCTCGACGATGCCTATCGCGATCGCCAGGACCCCGCGGTGACGGTGCGGTTCACGCTGCACCCGGTGCCGGGCGACCCCACACCGACCGACCTGCTGGTGTGGACGACGACACCGTGGACGCTGCCATCCAACCTCGCCATCGCGGTCGATCCCGAAGGCGAGTACACCGTGTTCGAGGAGGGGGGAAGGCGTCGACTGGTCGGCGCTCGTGCGGCTGCGAACTACCAGAAGGAGCTGTCGGGTGCGACCGCGGTTGGTTCGGTGCGTGGCGCGGAGCTGGTCGGTCGCACCTACGCGCCGCTGTTCGACTTCTTCGCCGGCGAGCCGAACAGCTTCCGCCTGCTCGCCGCCGACTTCATCAGCGACGACGAGGGCACCGGGGCGGTGCACATGGCTCCGGGTTTCGGCGAAGACGACCAGCGGCTGTGCGAGGCGAATGGGATTCGCGTGGTCGTTCCCGTCGACCAGACCGGCCGTTTCACCGCCGAGGTTCGCGACTGGCAGGGCATGCAGGTCTTCGACGCCAACCCGCTGATCGTTCGCCGTCTGCGCGAGATGGGCGCCCTGGTCCGCCACGAGACCTACGTGCACAGCTACCCCCACTGCTGGCGCACCGAGACCCCGCTCATCTATCGCGCCGTCACCTCCTGGTTCGTCGAGGTCACCAAGTTCCGGGAGCGGGCTTCCGAACTGAACCTCGAGATCAACTGGATCCCGCCGCACGTTCGCGATGGCGCGTTCGGTAAATGGATGGCCAACGCCCGCGACTGGTCGATCAGCCGCAATCGTTTCTGGGGCTCACCGATCCCGGTGTGGAAGAGCGACGACCCCGCCCATCCGCGCATCGACGTGTACGGGTCGCTCGATGACATCGAGCGCGACTTCGGCGTGCGTCCCGACGACCTGCACCGCCCCGGCGTCGATGAGCTGACCCGTCCCAACCCCGACGATCCCAGCGGACGATCGACCATGCGCCGCGTCGAAGAGGTGCTCGACTGCTGGTTCGAGTCGGGCTCGATGCCGTACGCGCAGGCGCATTACCCGTTCGAGAACACGGAATGGTTCCAGTCGCATCTTCCCGCCGACTTCATCGTGGAGTACATCGGACAGACCCGCGCCTGGTTCTACAACCTGCACGTCCTGTCCACAGCACTGTTCGACAAACCGGCGTTCTCCAACTGCGTCGTGCACGGAGTCATCCTCGGCAATGACGGCCAGAAGATGAGCAAACGGCTGCGCAACTACCCCGACCCCGAGGAGATGTTCAACAAACACGGGGCCGACGCCGTGCGCTGGTCACTGCTCAACTCGCCGGTGTTGCGCGGCCAGGACCTCGTCGTCAGCGAGACCGCCATCAGCGAGGGCCTGCGACAGGTGGTCATCCCCCTGTGGAATGCCTACCGGTTCTTCGGTGACTACGCCAACATCGATGGCTACCGCGCCACCGCCCGAAGCGACGCCATCGGCGTCCTCGACCGCTATATCCTCGCCAAGACCGCCGTCCTGGTCGGCAGCGTCACCGACCGCCTGGACGCGTACGACCTGGACGGCGCGTGCCGTGTCATCAGGCAGTTCATCGACGCCCTCAACAACTGGTACATCCGGCGCAGCCGCGAGCGCGTCTGGGGCAGTGAGGTGGACGACGACAAGCGCGACTGCTACGACACGCTGTACACGGTGCTGACAACACTCTGCCAGGTCGCGGCGCCGCTGTTGCCGATGATCACCGAGCACGTGTATCGCAACCTCACCGGCGTGCGCAGCGTGCACCTCACCGACTACCCGATGCGTGACCACCTGCCCGCCGACGACGATCTGGTCGCCGCCATGGACCTGGTCAGGGAGGTGTGCTCCGCCGCGCTGTCGGTGCGGCGCGCGGCCGACCGGCGCGTGCGCCTTCCGCTGCCCTCGGTCACCGTGGCCGTGCCCCAACCGGAGCTCCTCGAACCGTATCGCGAGCTCATCGCCGACGAGGTGAACGTCAAGAGCGTGCAGCTCAGCGACGACGTCGACGCCATGGCGCGCCGGGTGCTGGCGGTCAACGCGGCCGTGGTGGGTCCACGCCTCGGGGCTTTGGCGCCGGCGGTCTTCGCCGCGGCTCGTCGAGGGGATTGGCGGCGGACTGAGGGTGGCGTGGAGGTGGCCGGCCAGCACCTCGGCCCGGACGAGTTCACCCTGGCGATCCGCGCCCAGGACGAGGCGACGACGCGCGTGCTCGAGAGCGGCAGCGGCGCGGTGCGCGTCGACATCGCGGTGACACCCGCGCTGGAACGGGAGGGCCTGGCCCGCGACGTGGTCCGGCTGGTGCAGGCCGCCAGGCGGGAGGCCGGGTTTCAGCTTGCCGACAGAATCCGCCTCGCGCTCGACCTCCCGGACCCTCACGCGGCGGCCGTCGCGGAGCACCGTGACCACGTCGCGTCGGAAACGCTCGCGACCGAGCTGACGTTGGGCGACATCCCATCCGGGATGAGCATCCACGAGACGCCATTGGACGGCCGCGTGGCGCGCGTCGGACTCGCCCGCATCTAGGTCTCGCCGTCCGGGCCGTCACGGGGTGATGCGCTAAACTGGCCCGGCGGCGTGGAGCAGTGGCAGCTCGTCGGGCTCATAACCCGAAGGTCGCCGGTTCGAGTCCGGCCGCCGCAATTTTGTTCCCCACGCGGCTTCGCCGCGCGGGGGGCCCCTTCCTTTTCATAGAGGGGCGATGCGCCCCTCTCGCAAGCACCGGCAAAGCCGGATGCTTGCTCACTCCCCACTCGCCGCGATGAATCGCGGCGCACAACCTCCGTTGGCGCAGGGAACTTCAGGTCGCCGGAACCGACTTACAATCCGGCCCGCAACGGCGGCATAGCTCAGTTGGTAGAGCGCCCGGCTCATACCCGGTATGTCCCTGGTTCGAATCCAGGTGCCGCCACCAACGCCGCTCAGACGGGTGTGTGATGAGCCCGCACGGGTCGTCGCTCGAGCCGCGCCAGCGCGACGCCGCCGTCGGCCGCCTCCGCCGCGCCGTCGCCACTGCCCTGGACCGCCGCGGCGTCCTGCGTCCCGGCGAGACCGTGGTGGTGGCCTGCAGCGGCGGCCCGGACTCGATGGCCATGCTCGACGCCCTGGCGCGGCTGGCGCCGCCACGCCGGCTCAGTCTCCACGTGGTCCATGTCGACCATGGCCTGCGCGAGGGGTCGGCCGCCGAGGCCACCCCCGTCCGCGCAGCCGCACAGGCGCGCGCCCTGCCGTTCAGCGGGCTGACGGTGACGGTGGCGACGCACGGGTCGTCGCTCCAGGACCGCGCTCGTGACGCCCGCCACGCCGCCCTCAACGCCCTTGCCAAGGACATACGCGCCACCGCGATCGCCTTGGCGCACACCGCCGACGACCAGGCGGAGACCGTGCTCATGCGGGCCCTGTCCGGGGCGACGCCGCGGGCGTTGGCGGCGATGGGGGAGCGGCAGGGTCGGCTGGCGAGACCCCTGCTCCGGACCTGGCGCGCAGACGTGGCGGCGTACTGTGCCGCGTTGCAGCTGGAGGTGATCGACGACCCCAGCAACGCCGACCCGCGATTCCTGCGCGCTCGTGTCCGGCATGAGCTCATCCCCGCGCTCGAACGCGTCTTCCCCTCAGCCCGCCGGCGGCTCTGCGTGCTCGCCGACCATCAGCGCCGTCTGCTCGACGGCTGACCGGCCCCTGGCGAACGGGCCGAACCCCTTGTACGCGCACTGCAACAGCGCGCCGACGCATCGAGGACAGGGGGGCTGAAACCAGACCCTCTGATAGACTGCGAGGCGATGCGCAACCCTCGTCGCGGCCTGTACGCCGCCCTGGCGGTACTGGTCGTTCTGGTGCTTTTTGCGCTCTTGCGCGGGGTCCAGAGCCCGAGCGCGCAGTCCAAGGATTCGGGTGCTCTCGACCAGGCAGTCCTCAATTGGAAGAACCACTCCAGTGACAAGCTCAACACCATCGACGGCTCCACTGCCTCGCACGGGGCGGTCATCAATGGCGACGGCACCTCGGTCACCTGGTACGACCAGAACGGCGACCAATACCAGACCACTGTCGGCTCCAGTGCCGAAGCGCTCAAGATCTTCACCGATAATGGGTTCACCAACTTCCGCAACGATTCCAGTGGGAGCAACGTCCTCTTGAGTGTCCTCTTGCCCAACCTCGTGCTCTTCGGGTTGATGGCCCTATTCCTGCTCTGGATCTTCCGCCAGACGCAGAGCGGCAACAACCAGGCGATGTCCTTCGGCAGAAGCCGCGCCCGGCTGCTCACCGGCGACAAACCGGCGATCACCTTCGCCGATGTCGCCGGCGTCGAGGAGGCCAAGACGGAGCTGTCTGAGATCGTGGAGTTCCTTAAGTACCCCGACAAGTTCACCGCGGTCGGCGCGCGCATCCCCAAGGGCGTGCTCCTGGTCGGACCTCCGGGCACCGGCAAGACGCTGCTCAGCAAAGCCGTCGCCGGGGAGGCCGGCGTTCCGTTCTTCAGCATCAGCGGCTCCGAGTTCGTCGAGATGTTCGTCGGCGTCGGCGCCAGTCGCGTGCGCGATCTCTTCGACCAGGCCAAGAAGAACGCTCCCTGCAT
>CATPCA010000392.1 GCA_955652545.1 Candidatus Dormiibacterota bacterium | reverse complement strand
GATGAGCACGATCGCCTTGCCGCTGAGAGCCAGGGAGTGACCCATTTCGTCGGGCGCACCCTGGAACGGTTCGGCTTCACACCGACACCGATCGACACTCTCGGCACCAAAAAACTCCACGAGATCACCGCCCAGGTGACCCACGATACGCAACAGCTCTTCGTGGACCTGCAGACCCGCAATCCCTACACCGGCGCGATGCGCGTACGCCTGTCACAGGCGCAGGACAGCGTCTTTGATCAGCTGCTGCCCAACCGGCTGGTGACCGAGAGGATGATGATCGGCATTCAGGGCGGACGTGGCAGTTTCAACGAGGAAGCGGCGCGCCACTACATGACCCGGACACCGCACGTGCCGTACGAGCTGGTCTACCTGCATACGACGGAGAGTGTGCTGCGCAGCCTGCACGAGGGCACTGTCGACCGCGGCCAGTTCGCCATCCACAACTCGGTTGGCGGGATGGTGGGAGAGTCCGTCACGGCGATGGCGAGGTATCGCTTCGCGATCGTCGAGGAGTTCGCGATCAAGATCTCGCACGCTCTGATGATGTCGCGCCGCGGGAACTTCTCCGACGTCGACACCATCATGACCCATCCGCAGGTCCTCGGTCAGTGCCGAGTCAGCCTCCTCAGCAAGTACCCGGCGCTGCGTCAGATGAGTGGCGACGGCGACCTCATCGACCACGCGAAGGTGGCGGAGCTCCTTGGACAGGGGCTGCTCGCGCCGACCATCGCAACGATGGGGAGCAGGGTTCTGGCCGACATCTACGGACTGCGCGTCATCGAGGACGATCTGCAGGATCTCGACAACAACCTGACCAGCTTCCTGTGGGTCGAACGTCCGGGCGCGTGAGCTGTCAGGGAACGGGTCCGACGCTCTCCAGGCTGCGCATCAGAGCGAGAAACTCGGCGAAGGACAGGCTCTGCGCCGCATCCGAGAGCGCCTTGTCTGGATCGGGATGCACCTCGATGAGGAGTCCGTACGCTCCCGCCGCACGCGCCGCCCGCGCCATGGGGGCGACGTACGGACGGTAGCCAGTGCCGTGACTCGGATCGACGATAACCGGCAGATGCGTCCGTTCACGGAGCACGGGAACCGCCGACAGGTCGAGCGTGTTCCTTGTGCTGGTCTCGAAGGTGCGGATGCCGCGCTCGCAGAGCATGACCTGCTGGTTGCCGATGGCGAGGATGTATTCGGCCGCCCCCAGCCACTCCTCGATGGTGCTGGAGAGCCCGCGCTTGAGGAGGATGGGGCGGTCGACCTTGCCGAGCTCGCGCAGCAGGTCGAAGTTCTGCATGTTCCTGGCGCCGACCTGGAGGACGTCGACCAACTCTGCCATGCGGTGAACCTGGTCGACCGCCATCACCTCGCTGATGATGGGCATGCCACCGGATCTCCCTGCCGCGGCAAGCAGCTCGAGCCCCTCCCACCCGAGTCCCTGGAATGCATACGGCGACGTGCGAGGCTTGAAGACGCCGCCGCGCAGGATCTGCGCGCCCGCCTGGCGAACTGCGTGGGCGGTGGCGTTGATCTGCTCCGCGGACTCGACAGAACACGGACCGGCCATGACGACAAAGCCGGACCCGCCGACGAGGATGCCTCCCACAGGGATGACGGTGTCCGCGCTGCGTGCCGCGCGCCCGGCCAGCTTGTAGTTGCTCGACGCCCGCACGTGCGGAGTACCCGTCACCACCGCTTCGAGCAGGTCCACACCGGACGCGTCGGAGACAAGCGGTGTGGCGTCTCCCGGCTGGAATTCCACCCTGGTCGCCTTGGCCGGGTAGCTGCCCAGCACCTTGAGGTGCAGGGAGGTGGAGCGCAGGTCGTCGAGCGCGCTCGCGGTTCGTGGATCGGCGACGTTGCCCTCGAAGTCGAGAAAGAACATGTACTCCCACGGACGTCCTGGGCGAGGGCGCGACTCGAGCTTGGTCATGGAGTGACCGCTGTTGCCGAGGACGTCGAGCGAGCGCATCAGCGCGCCCTGCTCGTGACGCGAGACGAAGATGAGGCTGGTCTTGCACGGTGCGTTGAGAGGCACAGCAACGGCGTGCCGAGCCAGGACCACGAACCGGGTGAAGTTCTCGGGGTTGTTGGCGATGCCGCGCCGCAGCACCAGCAGGCCGTGCGCGGCGGCGGCCTCGGGTGCTCCGATGGCAACCTGCGTGGGATCCCCGGTCTCGGCGACAGTGCGCATGGCTTCGCCGGCGTCGAAGTGCAGGACGGGTGTTGCTCGTGACAGCGCCTGCACGAACGTGGAGCACTGCTCCAAGCCGTCGAGGTCGGAGAGAACCTCTCGCACCGCACCGAGCGGAATCTCGCTGACTCCGGCTAGACAATGGTCGACGCTCCACGTCTCCTCGCCGACAATCGAGACGTCGCTCTCGCGCAGCAGGTCGTACACCCCGTTGATGCTTCCCGCGATGGTGTTCTCGATCGGAAGGATGGCCAGGTCCACGTCGCCGGTGCGCAAAGCGTCGACCGCCGCCTGGTGGGTGCGCACCGCGACGAGCTCGCCCTCGATCTGAGCACCCGCGAGGTATTTGTGTGCGGCCAGGACTCCGAAGGTGAACTCCGCCCCCTGGACGGCGACGCGCCGACGCTCCGGTTGCTTGCCGTCTCCTCGGTTGGCGACCTGGCGGCTCACCGACTCGGAGAGAAGATCGCGGTACATGCGCCGCACGAGGTTGACGGGCGCGCCCTCCGCACGTGCGATCTGTTCCACTGTGTCGAGGATCTGCCGCTCGCGCTCAGGATCGCGGATGGCGGCGGAGGAGCCGGCCTTCTCCCTGCCCACGTCGGCGACGACGCGGAAGCGCTCGGCGATCAGCTCGACGATCCTCTTGTCGAGGTCACTGAGATGGTCACGGAGAGCGGGCAGCGGCGCATCGGATTCAGACACGGTGTTGCAGTCTACGGCGCTCCGCCGTCGCGGCCGGTGCGCCCGCGATCAGGCGGTGACGACGGCCGGAGCTGGCTGCGGCGGCGGGAACAGCTTGAGAAAACGTGTGACCGCGGCCCGGCTACCGTCGATCGTGCAACCGAACGTGTCCTCACTGCCTTGCTTGGCGTGATCGGTCCCGCTCGGCGTGTAGGTGAGTGAGCACGCCGCCACG
>CATPCA010000391.1 GCA_955652545.1 Candidatus Dormiibacterota bacterium | reverse complement strand
CCTCAACGCGCTGCTCAACACCGCCAGCGGCGCCACCTGGGTGGCGGTGCACCACGGCGGCGGCGTCGGCATCGGCCGGTCCATCCACGCCGGGGCGCAGGTCGTGTGCGACGGGACCGAGCTGGCCGATCGACGGATCGAACTGGTGCTTCGCAATGATCCCGCCACCGGGGTGATGCGACACGCCGACGCGGGCTATGACGAGGCGGTCACCGCGGCGCGAGAGCGCGGCGTTCGCATCCCGATGCTGCGCGACGCCTGAGGATCCGCCGTGAACATGCGCGAGTGGCTGGCCCGCGGCTGCGACGGCACACCCGACGTCACGGTTCTCGGCGCGCCGATCTCGAAGGCCTCGATCAGCACGTCGCGGGCGTGGTCGACGCCCGCCGCGTTCCGTGAAGCGCTGACGCGTTTCCCCACCTGGCACGCCGGCGCGTCAGCCGACCTCGAGCAGCTGGCGGTGCGCGACGCCGGCGACGTCGAGGGCGACCAGCACGACCCGGATGCGTCGGCTGCACACACTCGCATCGAGGACGCGGTCGCGGCGGTGGCGGCTGCGGGGACGCCGGTTGTCGTCATCGGTGGCGACAACTCGTTGACCCGGCCCGCGTTTCTCGGCATGGCCCGTGCCCGTCCCGGCCGCCAGTGGGGACTGCTCACCCTGGACGCGCACCACGACTGCCGGCCGGTGGTGGACCGTTCCGCGAACGGCACGCCGGTGCGCGAGCTGATCGAGTCCGGGCTCGCCGGCGAGCGCGTCGCGCAGGTCGGCATCCATCCGCTCGGCAACGCCCGCGAGCATGCAGCGTGGGCGCTGAGCCAGGGCATCCACGCGCACAGCGTCGCCGAGGTTCGTGCCCGCGGCATCGAGGCGGTGGTCGCGGCTGCGCTCGCCCAACTGCGCGAGTGCGGCGCCGATTCCATCTACGTGGACCTCGACATCGACGTCGTCGACCGCGCTTTCACACCCGCCTGCCCGGCGAGCCTGCCCGGTGGCCTTGCCCCCGGCGATCTGCTCGATGCGGCGCTGCTGGTCGGCGGCGAGCCGGACGTCGCGGCCGTCGACCTCTGCGAGGTCGATGCCCTGGCCGACGTGGCGGGCATCACCATGCGTCTCATGTCGGCGTCGTTCACGTCCGTGTGCGCAGGGCTGGTGGCGCGCAGGCGGGTGGCGGCGCCGCGATGAACGATCAGATCACGCTGGTGGTACGCGACATCGGCGCCCTGGTGACCTGTGACCCTGACCGCGACGATGCCCCGGGAGTGATCAACGACGCCGTGCTGATGTGTGCGGGCGAGCGCATCAGCTACGCCGGTCCGCGCCGCGGTGCGCTGTTCCCGCCGCTGACCGGGGATGTCATCGACATCGACGCGCGCGGGGCTGCGGTGATCCCCGGCTTCGTCGACTCGCACACCCACATCGCCTGGCTCGGCGACCGCGGCGAGGAGTACGCGCTGCGCTCGTCCGGGGTGAGCTACGAGGAGATCGCCCGCGGCGGCGGCGGCATTCGCAGCACCGTGCGCAGCACCGCCGCGGGGTCGGTGGAGACGATCTGCGAGGCCGCCGGGCAGCGCGCGCGACGGATGATCGAGCACGGAAGCACCACCGTCGAGGTGAAGAGCGGCTACGGCCTCGACCTGGACGCGGAGCTGCGTCAGCTCGACGCCGTTCTCGGCCTGGATGAGCGCGACGATCTTCCTCACGCCGTCGCCACATACCTGGCGCTGCATGCCACCCCCGATGGCGACCGCGAGCAGTTCATCGCCGATGTGTGCGAGCGCGGAGTGCAGGAAGCGGCCGTGCGCGCGGCCTTCTGCGATGTCTTCTGCGACGAGGAGGCGTACACGGTGGAGGAGTGCCGGCGGGTGCTGCTGGCGGCGCGAAAGGCTGGGATGTCGCTCAAGATCCACGCCGAGCAGCGCAGCCACAGCGGTGGCGCCCAACTGGCCGCCGAGCTGCATGCGACCAGCGCAGACCACCTCGAGCACGCCGGCGACGACGATCTCCGCGCCCTGGCCGCAGCCGGGGTCATCGGGGTCATCCTCCCGAGCGCCGCGCTGGTGCTCGGCGGCCCGCCACCACCGGGGGGTCGCCTCCGCGACGCCGGGGTCACCGTCGCCATCGCCACCGACTGCAACCCGGGCACGTCGTACGCCGAATCGATGCCACTGATGATCTCGCTCGCGGTTGCCACATCCGGCCTGAGCCCGGCGGAGGCGCTGGTCGCGGCCACGTCCGGCGGTGCCGCGGCGCTCGAACTGGCCGACCGCGGCATCCTCCGGGCTGGGCTGCGCTGCGACGCCGTGGTCCTCTCAACCGCCCACTGGATCGACGTTGCGTACCACCTGGGCGCCAACCCGGTGGCCACGGTGATCAGGACTGGACAGGTGGTGGTCGAGGGCGGCGCGGCCATCGTGGGCGCCTGAACTCACCACGAGGCGGCTGAGCGGCGTAGGGTGTGGACGTGATCAGCAGTGCACGGGCGTGGCCCAAACTCTGCGGCGCGGGCATCGAGGTGCCGCTCGCCGACGGCACCCAGCGGCGCTACGTCAACCTCGACTGCGCCGCCAGCACACAGGCGCTCGAGGCGGTGGTGACCGCCGTCAACGATGTCCTGCCCTGGTACAGCAGCGTGCACCGCGGCGCCGGCCACCTCTCGCAGGTGTCCACCAGGCTGTACGAGGCGGCGCGACAGGCGGTGGGCACATTCGTTGGCGCGCGTCCCGATGATTCGGTCGTCTTTGTCCGGAACACGACCGACGCCGTCAACCACCTGGCCGCGTGCCTGCGCATCCCCGCCGGCGCGACGGTCCTCACGACCGAGATCGAGCACCATGCCAACATGCTGCCGTGGCGGCGGCTCGGCCCCGTCGAGCACCTGCCGCCACCGCGCTCGCGCGACGCGCTGCTCGCGTCGATGGAGGCCGCGTTGCGGTCCGCGGGCGGTCGCGTCGCGGTGGTCGCCGTCACCGGTGCCAGCAACGTCACCGGGGAGGTGATGCCGGTCGCCGAGATGGCCAGGATCGCGCACGCCCACGGTGCCATCATCAGCGTCGACGCCGCGCAACTCGCGCCCCATCGCACCATCGACATGGCGGCGATGGACGTCGACTGCCTGGCGCTGAGCGGGCACAAGATGTACGCACCTTTCGGCGCCGGCGCGCTGGTGGTGCGCACGGCGCTGGTCGCCGACGCCGAGCCGTTGCTCGCGGGAGGCGGCGCCGTCGACTTCGTCACCGTCGACGACGTGCTCTGGACCGGCATGCCGGACCGGCTGGAGGCGGGCAGCCCCAATGTCATCGGCGCGATCGCACTCGGCGTGGCGGCCACCACGCTGTCTGCGGTGGGCATGGACAACATCGCCGAGCACGAGCGCGACCTGCTGGCGCGCGTCGATGCCGGCTTCGCCAACCTGCGCGGCGTGACGCGGCTGCGGCTGTGGGACGGCCCCGACGTCGACCGCCTCGGCGTGGTGACATTCACCGTCGACGGGGTGCACCACGCCCTGGTCGCCGCTGCGCTCAGCGCCGAGCATGCCATCGGGGTGCGTCACGGCTGTTTCTGCGCACACCCGTACATCACCCACCTGTTGGGGATCGACGCTGTCGCCGCCGACTCCGTCCGCAGCTCATTGCGCCGTGGTGAGCGCGCCGGCATCCCCGGTGCGGTGCGGGCGTCGTTCGGCATCGGCACCACCGAACGGGACATCGACGCCTTCATTGTGGCGATGGCTGAGTTGTTGGAGCGCGGCCCGCGGCTCGTCTACGCCCAGGACGAGCACACGGGTGACTTCCTCCCGGTCACGGATGCACGGACGTGGCCGCGGTTCGAAGCGCTGCCACCGTTGGAAACCGCGGGACACTCCGCAGGCTGCGGACAGTTCTGACCACACGGTGGCGCTGACCGCATCCACGCCGGCGACGGGGTTGCCGCCGACCGCGGGGGTCGGGCGGCGAACAGCCGCGGCGCTGATCGACCTCGCGGTCATCGTGGGCGGGGAGATCGGCGCGCTGCTCGTCGGCGGGATCCTCATCCAGGCCACCGGGGTTGGCAGCGCCAACTTCAGCGCCGGGCACGTCGGGGTCGCCGCCGCGCTGGCGCGAGCACTCACCCAGTCGGCGCTGTACCTCGGACCGATCACGTACCTGTATGTGGGCTGGCGGCGCGGGGCAACAGTGGGGATGCGCGCCCGCGAGTGTGCCCTTCGCTCGGCCGACAGGGTCACTCCGGCGACGTCGAGCCAGGTGGTGTTGCGGCTCTGCGGTCTCTTCTATTCGGTGTTGTTCGCCGGCGTCGGACTGGCGTGGGGGGTGGTGCGCAGCGACCGCCGCGGCTGGTCCGACCTGTTCGCCGGGACGGTGGTCGTCCACACGCCACGGTGGCCCACCTGGGCCGCACCCAACTCTGCTCCATACCCCTGGTCTGCGTCGCCGTGGAATGCGGCCGCGTGGCCGCCAACACCACCGCCGCTGCCGCCCGCGCTGCCACCACCCCTGCCACCGGCGCCGCCTGCAGTGCCTCCGCCGCCCGCTGCGTCCTGGAGCACGTCAGCCGGTACGGGTCCACCGTTCGCGATCAGCGCAACCGGCAGTGCGCCCGCCGCCGTCGCGCGCGCACCGTGGACCTGGACCGACGTCATCCCCGTGCTCGTCCTGCTGCTGCCGCTCTCCTATGGCGTCCAGTACGTGACTGTTGCAGCAGTCAAGTGGGCCCTGGGCCGACTAGCCCTGAACACGCGTCGACCGATCGAGGCGCTGGTGTCGGATATCACGGCATACGGGGCGCTCTTCCTCCTCGTGCTGCTGCTCGTCAAGGTACGCCGGCACGCCTCGCTTGCGGCGCTGGGAATCCGCGGCGCTGAGTGGCGCTGGCTGGTCGCCGCGCTTCCGTTCATCTTCCTGGCCTTCCTGCTCGAGACCATCACCGGGCTGCTCAGCCAGAGCCTGTTCCCGCAGACCCCGGCCAACCAATGCGTCGACATTCGCAATGCCTTCCAGGGGGCATTGTGGATGGCAATCATCGGGGTGGCGATCGTGGCGCCGGTGGTTGAGGAGATCGTGTTCCGCGGCATGGTGTTCGGCTGGTTGCGCGGCCGCCTTCCGCTGGTGTGGGCGGTGGTGATCTCGGCGGCGCTGTTCTCGCTCGAGCACATCGGCTTCCTGCAGGTGACGCTGTTCCTGCCGATCTTCAGCACCGGCATCGTGCTTGCGATCCTCTACCACCACGCCCGCAGCGTCTGGCCCACAGTTCTGGTGCACGGCAGCTTCAACCTGATCGCCACCCTCGTGCTCTTCAGCTCGCTGTCCTGCTGAGTCGCGGCGGTGGTCAGGGGGCTTGCGTCAGCTGAGCCGTGACCTCGAGCGGATCTGTGATAGGCAGCCGGCACGCGAAGTTCTCGCAGACGTAGGCGGCTGGTGAGCCGTCGACCAGGGGACGATCGGACAGCAGTTCGATGCCGTCCGGCTCCCCCCACGCAAGCACTGCGTCCGGCATCCACGTGCTGTGCACCGCTCGCACCAGGTCGCGCGTTCGCGCGTCGTCGCGTGGGCCGCTGATGGCGATCTCACGGGAGCGCGACAGCGCCCGGTCGATGACACACGCCATCGACGCCACTCCCAACGGTGAGCGCGCGACGAGCGCCGCCATCGGTCCCATGATCTCCAGCGCTCGGTCGCGGAGCCGTGAATCACCTCTCAGGGCCGCGAGGCGGAGCAGCGCAGACGCGAGCGCCGATTGTCCCGCCGGGACAGGGTTGTCGTCGATGGTGCGCGGTCGCACCAGCAGCGGCGCCGCATCCGATGCCGTGTCATACAGGGTGCCACCCTCGCTGAAACGGGCCAACGCGTCGTCGACCAGAATGCCGGCAGACGCGAGGTACGCCGGCAGCCCGGTGGCCTCGTAGAGGGTGATCAATGCGTCGGCTAGGAATGCGGAATCCTCCAGGAAGCCGGTGATCTTGGCCTTGCCGTCCTTCCATGTGCGCAGCAGCACGCCGTCAGGTCGAAGCTCGCTGAGCAGGAAGTCGGCGTTGACCCGCGCCGCCTCGATGTACTCCGGTCGCTCGAGGACGGCTCCTGCCTCGGCGAACGCAGCCAGCATCAGGGCATTCCACGACGTCAGCACCTTGTCGTCGCGACCCGGCGCCGGGCGCTGCCGGCGAGCGGAGAGCAGGCGCTGCCGGATGGTGTCGAGGGTGCCCTGGAGGTCCGCCTCGGCCACGCTGAGGCTGTGGGCGACATGCTGGGTCGGGTACGGCATCGACAGCACGGTGGTGCCGTGCTCGAAGTTGCCTGCGTCGGTGACCCCGAAGAGGCGGGCGGCCAGGGCGCCGTCCTGCGGGCCGAGGACCTCGTCCAGCTGCTGCGGCGTCCACACGAAGTACGACCCCTCGCCGCCCGGTGAGTCGGCGTCCTGCGATGACGCGAAACCACCGCCCAGGAGGGCCAGCTCGGCGAGCACGTAGTCGAGCGTCTGCTCGACCACCCGCCGCCAGCGCGCCTCGCCGGTCAGCTGGTACGCATGGAGATAGACGGGAACGAGCTGCGCGTTGTCGTACAGCATCTTCTCGAAGTGCGGCACCGACCACGTCGCGTCGACGGTGTAACGATGGAAGCCGCCACCGACCTGGTCGTTGATGCCACCGCGGGCCATGCGGTCGAGCGCCAGCGTGACCACCTCGAGCGCGTCGCGGTCACCGGCGGCGCGATGGCGGCGGAGTAGGAAATCAAGCGCAGCGGGGTGAGGGAACTTGGGCGCACCCCCGAAGCCACCGTTGCGCCGGTCCGCCTGCGTATGGAGGACCGTTGTCGCCGCGTCGATGCTCGCTTTGCTGACCGTCCCCGCCTGGAGCACCGGCGGCTCGAGCACGCGGCGCAGCTGGTCGGCGGCATCGCTCACCTCGCCGCGCCGGTCACGATAGACGTCGGCCGCGGCGGTCAGCACGTAGGGGAAGCCGCGCATCCCCTGCCGGTCCTCGGGCGGGAAATATGTCCCCCCGAAATACGGCTCACCGGCCGGCGTCAGGAACACCGTCATCGGCCACCCGCCGTGGCCGCTGATGGCGATCACAGCCTGCATGTAGATCGAGTCGACGTCGGGGCGCTCCTCTCGGTCCACCTTGATGTTGACGAACAGCTCGTTCATCTGCGCGGCGATCTGCTGATTCTCGAAGGACTCGTGGGCCATGACGTGGCACCAGTGGCAGGCGCTGTAGCCGACGCTCAGCAGCACCGGACGATCCTCGTCGCGAGCCCGCGCGAACGCCTCGTCGCCCCACGGGTACCAGTCCACCGGGTTTTCGGCATGTTGGCGCAGGTACGGGCTGGTCTCCGCGGCGAGACGGTTGCTCACCCGGCGACGCTAGCAGACGGGCTCCCTGCGTCCGATGAGTCATGCCCCAAACGCGCGGTCGCGTGTGAGAGTTGGGGGTGACCCACCCACAGGAGGCCAACGATGACCGAAGGGACGGGCGCCCCTGCCGGCGCGCACCGAGTGATCTTTCAACACATTCCCCATCCGCGCATTCTCGAGCGACGCAAACACAAGCCGGTCAAGATCGCCGACCAGGCGACCGGGATCAACGGCCGGATCGCACTCGTCATCACCGCCGTGGTCGGCACGATGTGGTGCGCCTACGCCTTCGCGGTTCTCGCGCTCGTGGTGCTGCCACAGGCCACGAGCTCGCCCCTTCTGCTTGTGCAGTGGATCTCGCAGACGTTCATCCAGCTGGTCATGCTCTCGATCCTGATGGTGGGCCAGAACATCCAGGGAAGAGCCGCCGACAAGCGCTCCCAGGACACGTACAGCGACGCCGAAGCCATCCTCCACGAATGCCTGCAGCTGCAAGCCCACCTCCAGGCCCAGGACCAGGTCCTCGACGACCTGGTCAGCCGGCTGGGGAAGGTTGCGCCCCAGGGAGCGTGAGCCAGGGCGGCCAAACCCTGTCGAAGCCGATTCCTGTGTCGGCGATCCTTGTCTGCCTTGTCCTGAGGCCGTGACTTCGGTTCAACATGCCGTCCCTAAGCTGCAAAGGTGTCCTCCCCGCCTCCACGACGGGCTCACCGCCAGACCGTGGCCAGGCGGCTCGATCGCGTGCCCGCCGTCGTACGCGTGTTGTACGGGCTGCTCGGTCTTCTTCTGGTCAGCTACTTCGCCTCGCTGATCCTCCGGGGTCCTGGTCGTTCATCAGATCTCGTTGACGGCTGGCTGGTCGCGGCCGGGGAGGTGGTGGTCGCACTGCTGTGCCTCGCCCGGGCGATCGGGCCCCGCCGCGGTCGCGCGGTTCCACTCCTGCTCGGAGCCGGGGTGCTGTCATGGGCCATCGGCGACGTGCTCCTGACGATCGAGTCCGCCGGCGGGGCAAGCGCCCCGACGCCGTCCCTGGCCGACGCGTTCTACCTGGGCTTCTATCAATTTGTCTATGTCGCAGTCGGACTGCTGGTCCACAAGGGCGCCGGCAGGTTGTCAGCGGCCTGCTGGCTCGACGGCGCCGTGGCCGGGCTCGGCGCCGCCGCCGTGTGCGCAACCTTCGCCTTCAACCGCATCCTGCAGACAGTTGGCGGTGACGGCATCGCGCTGGCGACCCACCTCGCCTATCCAATCGGCGACGTGCTCCTCCTGGCGCTGATCGTCGGTGGGACAGCTCTGCTGCCCGGGCGCCGCCACGGGCCGTGGTTGCTGCTGGCGGCGGCGTGTGCGTTGAATGCGGTCGGTGACACATTCAACCTGTTCGAATCAGCAGCCAGCCCGTCGACGCTGGGCACGGTCTTCAATGGCAT
>CATPCA010000390.1 GCA_955652545.1 Candidatus Dormiibacterota bacterium | reverse complement strand
CTGGCGTCAGCGTTGGTGCGCGTCCTGCCGCGGCGCGCCAGCTTCGTGCTCGCCGACCGCGTCGCCGACGTGCTCCTCGCCGCCATCCCGAGGAAGTTCGACGCCCTCCGCGACAACCTGCACCACGCGCTGCCGGAGGTCACGGACCGGGAGATGCGCCGCATCGTCCGTCGCAACGTGCGCGACCTTACCCGCAGCTGGGTGGACGTCATCGCCATCCCGCTCGATCCATCGCAGACGACGCGCCGGCTGCGCGAGGTCGACCTGTACCACTACACCGACGCACTGGCGCGCGGCAAGGGCGTCGTCGTGGTTTCGATGCATTTCGGGGCCTGGGAGGCGGGACTGGCCGCATGGAACGGCGGCGGCGGCCGCCTGGCGCTGCTGGCCGAGCAACTCCGCCCTCAGAAGCTCTTCGAGGCCATCGCGGGCGCGCGCGGCGCACTCGGCGTCAAGGTCATCCCCATCGACATCGAGGCCATGCTCAGCGGCGACACCAAGACGGCACGACGGATCGGAGCCGGGGCGATGCGCGAGGTGTTCAAGCACCTGCGCAGCGGCGGCGGCATCGCCATCGCGATCGACCGCGACCTGCTCGGTACGGGCACCATGCTGCCCTTCTTCGGACGGCCGGCAGCCATCCCGCTCGGTGTCGTCGACGTCGCCATGCGCAGTGGTGCGGCAGTCGTGCCCGTCGCGCTGCGTCGAACCAGCTGGGGCGTCGAGGGCATGATCTACCCCGAAGTCGCCTACGACGCGCGAGCCCCGCGTGAGCAGGAGACCGAGCGGGTGGCGCGACACATCCTGGCAACCTTCGAGCCGGTGATCCGCCAGTACCCCGACCAGTGGCACGTGCTCGACAGGGTGTGGCCGGAGCCGGCCCGGTGAAGGTCTGCCTCGTCTCGCCGTACGACTATATGCACCCGGGTGGCGTGACCGAGCACGTCAGGCACCTCGCCGACACGCTGCGCGAGCGCGGTCACACCGTGACCGTGCTGGCGCCGTCCAGCAAGGTCGGAGATGACCACGGCATCCCCGGGTATGTGCGCATCGGGCGCAGCGTGCCGGTGAAGTCGAACGGCTCGGTGGCACGGATCGCGCTCAGCTTCCACCTGGTGCGGCGCGTGCGCGCCCTGCTCGACGACAGCGACTTCGATGTCGTCCACTACCACGAGCCGCTGGTGCCGTCCCTGCCCATCACCGTCTTGCGCTTCCATCGCGGCGCCAATGTCGCCACCTTCCACACCCATGCGCGACGCAACCTCGGTTACTACTATGGGCGTCCCTTCCTGGGTCGATACTTCAAGCGGTTGCACGCATGCATCGCCGTCAGCGTGCCGGCGCGTGACTTCATCTCGCGCTACTTCCCAGGGGATTACCGCATCGTACCCAACGGCATCGACACGAAGCGGTTCCGCCCTGACCACCCACCCGTCCCCGAGCTGCGCAGCCCGGGCATGAAGACGATCCTGTTCGTCGGGCGCATGGAGCAGCGCAAGGGCTTCGGCATCCTCCTCGAGGCGTATGCGCTGCTGCGCCGGCGCCGGTCGGACGTGCGGTTGGTCGCCGTCGGCGAGGGACCGCAGCGAGAGGGATACGAGCGCCAGGTCGACTCGTTCGGCATCCCCGACGTGTGGTTCGCCGGTCGAATCAGCAACGAGATGCTCCCCCGGTACTACACGTCCGCCGACATCTTCTGCAGCCCGGCCACCGGTGGCGAGAGCTTCGGGATCGTGCTGCTCGAGGCCATGGCCAGCGGCGTCCCGGTGCTCGCCTCGGCGATCCCCGGGTTCACCGCTGTGATCGGGGGCGGCAAGGACGGTCTTCTGGTGCCGCCGAAGCAACCCCGTGTCCTTGCCCAGGCCATCGACACTCTGCTCAACGATGACGACCTCTGCCGCTCGATGAGCGCCCACGGGCTACGCACGGCACAGCAGTACGACTGGCATCGCGTCGCGGACTCGGTCCTCGACGTGTACGAGGAGGCGCGCGGGCGATCGCGCGTGCACATGGTGGCCGCCGGTGTTCACCGCCAGGTTTCAGGAATGGGTTAGGGCCGGGGCGCGGCGCCTCGTGCCCGCGCTGCGGCTCCTCGGCTTCACCCCCAACGCGCTCACCCTCATCGGGCTGGCGATCTGCGCTGCTTCCGCGGTGCTCGTCGCCACCGGCTACCTCATCGTCGGCGGGATCCTGCTGCTGCTCGCCAGCGCCTTCGACATCCTCGACGGCGCGGTGGCGCGCGTCACCGGCAAGGTGTACCGGTACGGCGCGTTCCTCGACTCCACCACCGACCGGTACGCGGAGTCGTTCACCTACATCGCCCTGCTCTGGTACTTCACGATCACGCTGCCCAACCACCATGTCATCGAGCCGATGCTGGTCATCCTGGCGCTCACCGGCTCGCTGCTGGTGTCCTACGTCCGCGCCCGGGCGCAGTCGCTCGGCTTCGTGTGCGACGGCGGCATCTTCGCCAGGCCGGAGCGGGTGGTGCTCACGGTCGTCGGCCTGCTCGTCCCTCCACTGCTGTTCGGCTGCCTGGTGGCATTGGCGGTGCTCACCAACGTGACCGCGGTGCAGCGCATCTGGTTCGTCTGGCGCCAATCCCTGAAGACCGCGCCGGCCGACACGTGACACGGTTCCGCCGGTGGTTGTCGTGGGAGTTCGGCCGTCGCATCGACATCAACGGGGTGATCGTCTACATCATCTGCGAGCGGCTGGTGAAGGCGACGATCCTCATCGGCGGGGGCATCGTCCTCCTCGCGGTGGCGGCGCACACCGACCTGCGCAACCTGGCCGAGCAAGCGCAGGATCAGCTCGATCTCAACGCCGGCACGTCCCTGTGGCGCCGTCTGTTCGACCAGGCGCTGGCACGTTTCGGCACTCACGCCAACCCGATTGCGGTCGCCGCCATCGTCTATGGCGTCCTCGAGAGCGTCGAGGCGATTGGCCTGCTGCTGCGACGCCGTTGGGCCGAGTACCTGGTCCTGCTGGCCACCGTGGCGTTCCTGCCGCTGGAGCTCGACGAGATGGTGCGCTCGCCGTCCCCTCTCAAGGCGCTCGCCCTGGTCATCAACATCGCCATCGCCGTGTACCTGGTCTGGCGCAAGCAGTTGTTCCTGACCCGGCAGGAGAGCTCGGCCGCAAGGGCCTGAGCCGGCGCCGTCCTGGTCGCCTCAGGTGACGGCGGCGCGCTCAATGAAGGCTGCTGTGGCAGCAGGACCTCCTCACCGTTGCCACCCGGCGGAACTGTAGTGTGTGCCGCGGATCAGAGAGGAGCACACCTGTGGACCTGGGCCTCAGCGGGCGCACCGCATTCGTTGCCGCCGCCAGCCGTGGCATGGGCCGCGCCATCGCCATCCAATTCGCCGCCGAGGGCAGCGATGTCGGGCTGTGCGCCCGCGACGCCGATGCGCTGGAGGCCACGGCGGCGAGCATCCGTGAAACGGGAGCCCGCGCCATCACGTCGGTTGCGGACGTGACCGACGAGGCGGCGCTGACGGCCGCCGTGCAACGAACGGTGGCCGACACCGGGCGGCTGGACGCGCTCGTCGTGAACGCGGGTGGGCCACCGACCGGAACCTTCGATTCCGTCGCCGACGATGACTGGAACCAAGCGTTCCAACTTCTGCTGATGAGCTCCGTGCACCTGGTGCGCACCGCGCTGCCGGCGTTGCGCCGCTCCGACGCAGCCAGCATCCTCTTCGTGACCTCGTCCGCTGTCCGGCAACCGATCGCCGGGCTGCTGCTCAGCAACGCGATGCGCGCCGCGGTCACGGGGCTGGCCAAGACCCTGGCCGGCGAGCTCGCGCCGACCGTCCGGGTCAACACGATCATGCCGGGGCGCATTCGCACCGGTCGCCAGGAGTCGCTGGTGCGGCAGCGTCATCCCAACGCCGACCTGGAGCAGACCATCGCCGAGGAAGCGAAGACCGTCCCCCTGCGACGTTTCGGTGACCCCGCCGAGTTCGCGCGCGCGGCGGTGTTCCTCAGCTCGTCCGGAGCGAGCTACATCACCGGCGTGACGCTGGCGGTGGACGGAGGCCTCATCCAGTCGTCCCTCTAGGCGAGCTCAGCAGCTGGTGGTGGCTCCGAGAATTGCCAGGATGCCGACCGGTTGAAGAGGCCGTGCACCAGCGCGCCCGGGAGCAGTGAGTCCGAGTACTCGTAGAGCAGGGCGAGGATCACGCCCACGGCGAACAGCGGCAGGGCGAGCACCAGCACGAGATGTGCGGCGGAGAACACAACGGCACTGATCCCCACGGCGGGAAGCACCGGCAGGCGGCGCCGCAGCCATCCGTAGATGAAGCCCCGGAAGATGGTCTCCTCGCTGAGCGGCGCGATCAGGCACACGAGCGGGATTGCCACGGCGAGGTACCCCCCATATTGGTCTCGAACCGTGGTGCACTGGGTGTTCGGCGAGTTCGGGAGCACCTGGGTGGCGAGGGACGCCAGCCAGTCCGCCACCTCGAGCGCGACGATGGCGCCGACGAGGCTGATCGCCAGCCAGGGCAACCACCCGGCGCGGCCGATCGCTCGCGGCAGCCGCCAACCCAGGTCGGCGAGGTTCAACCCACGGCGCAGCCGCAGCAGCACCAGCAGGGCGGTGAGCGCCGCGGCGTAGGAGGCGGCCTGGCCCGCAAAGGCCTCCACCGCTGTTCGTGCCGACGGCTGCAGCGACTGGTCGGCGGCCTGGGTGACACCGACGACCAGGCTGGCGGTGATGAAGACGGCGGCAGCCGCCGCCGGCAGGAACGCGATGACGTCAGTCCAGTCCCAGCGGCCCGCCCGACCGACGCCGGCGCGCGCGGCCGGCAGCGGCGCCGGGTCGTGGTCAACCTTGACGCGCAGGCCGACGTAAGCCAGCACCAGTGGTGAGGCCAACCCAGCAGCGATCAATGCCGCGCGACCACCCGCGTCCTTGACGTTCTGCGTCGACGCCAGGAACGTCACCAATGCCAGCGGTGCGCCCATCCAGAGGCAGTAACGAGCGGTGTTCGCGCGTTGCGGCAGGGGCGCTGCGGAGGCGCCCCGGGGCGCTGGGAGCAGGGGCACGGGCGGCCCAATTCTGCACAATCGCGAGATGGCCGCCCCCTCCACGGTGATCGGCCACGAGGCGGTGTTCGCCCGCCTTGTGAGCGCCCACGCCGACGGGCGCCTGGGCCACGCGCTGCTGCTCACCGGCCCGTCCGGAGTGGGCAAGACAGCGACCGCGCTCCAACTCGCCGACGCGATTCTCAACGGCGAGAACTGGCCCGGTGGGCTGCTCGCCCACCCCGACCTCTGGCTGGAGGACTCCGACGCGGAGCGCATCGGCATCGACCGGGTCCGTCCGGGCGCCCATGCCGACGCCGGGCCGAGTCTCCAGGACGCGATGTCGCTGCGGACCTACGCAGGCGGCATGCGCGTTGCGGTGATGGCACGCGCCGACCGGCTGACCGAGCAGGCGGCTGACGCCCTGCTCAAGACGCTCGAG
>CATPCA010000389.1 GCA_955652545.1 Candidatus Dormiibacterota bacterium | reverse complement strand
CTGCTCGGCCTGGTGCATCTCATCGACGAGGTCGGCGGCGTCGACGTCGTGGCCAGCAACCCCGTGCTCGACGACTTCTATCCCAAGGACCTCAGCGGCAGCAACCCGTACGACTTCGAGCGCGTCGCCGTCCTCCCGGGACCGCAGCACATGGACGGCATCGAGGCGCTGCAGTACGTGCGCTCCCGTCACGATGACATTCGCAGCGACTTCGGCCGCTCGGTCCGCCAGCAGCAGGTCCTGCTCGCGCTCCGTGCCAAGGCAAAGCTGCTGGGCATCGCCGACCTTCCCGACATCGCCAAAGCCATGAGTGGCCAGTTCACAACCGACATGTCGCTCGGTCAGGTGGGTCTTCTGCTGCCCATCGCGGGCAACGTGTCGCTGACCGATGTGCAACAGGTGGTGCTGCTGCCGCCGTACACCCAAGGGCAGGTGATCGGCAACCAGGACGTGCTTGCGCCCAACTGGGACCTGATCCTCCCGCTGGTGCACAAGTACTTCCCGGCGAGGTGAGACGCGGCGCGCTCATCGTCGCCTTGCTGGTGGCGTGGGCCGCATTCGGGTTCGGCATCAACCGTTTTCTCGACAGTCGCAAGTCCACCCTCATCCAGGCCAGGTCAGCGATCACGCCGACGCAGGAGACCCCGGCGTTCACCCTTCCCGGCACCATCTGGGTGAGCCAAGATGGGCACCTGTACAAGCTTCGCGCAGGATTGTTCACGGACCTTGCGCTGCCGGCCGCCGCGGGCTCGTGGACCCAGCCTGCCGTCGCCGGTGCCGGACGGCTGCTCGTGGTCGCTCGCGCCACGGAGTACAGCGACATCTACCTGATCGATGCCTCGGGGGCTGTGCGTCAGCTGACGAAGAACGCCGACACCACTGGCCACGTGGAGCGCAACGCCTGGTCGTACTGGCCGCACCTCGCCGCGGACGGAACCACTGTCGTCTTCGCCTATGACGGACCCAAGATCGGCACCTTCGAGGTGCACCTCGCAGTCTGGTCAGGACCCCTGTCCGGCAAGCTGGAGTCGACACAGTGGACGACTCCCACCGCGTACACCGGAGGGGATGTGGCGCCGGTGCCGCTGCTCGATGGTGGGGTGCTGTACTCCAGCTACAGCATCAACAGCAGCGAGCAGATCGTGTCGCGGATCGCCGCCGTCGCGCGTCCCGGGGCGTCCCCGGTGTTCCTGACCGCCGGGTCGGATGATTGCGGTCAGCCGGCGGTCAGCCCTGACGGGTCGGCGCTTGCGTTGGTCTGCACGTCGGATACGCAGACCTCGAGGCTCGAGCTGATCCCGCTCGTCAAGGGCGTGCCAGGGCCGCCGAAGGTGCTCATCAAGGGCTGCCTCTGTGCGTCGCCGGCGTGGTCACCGGACGGCACCAGCCTGCTCTACCTGGCCCCGGCCGATGCCACGGGTCACTTCCAGCTGTGGTGGCTGGCGCACCCGACCGCGTCCACGCCGGCTGCACCGAGGGTGCTGACCAGTAATCTCGACCTCGACGCGACCTCGCCCCCGGCCTGGGCGTCTGCCTAGAAGAAGACCTTCGCGAGCTCGTACAGGTCAACGGGCACGCGGCGCTGCTCGGCGACGACGTCGCTGATCGCGGCGACCTCGACGGTGCCACAGACGACCACGGGCATCTTTCCCCATTGCGCGGTCGACGCCAGCTGGTACGCGGCGGCGCCGACGCGGGTGGCCCAGTTGCGGTCGTACGCGGTGGGTGAACCGCCGCGTTGCGTGTAGCCCAGCACCGTGGTGCGCGTCTCGTGACCGGTGCGCTCCTCGATCATCACGGCGAGGCGTTCGCCGACGCCGCGTTTGGCCAGCTGAGCGTGGCCGAAGGCATCGGTCGCAGCCGGTTCATCGGTAGCGCGCGTCATGCCCTCCATCTGCACCCCCTCGGCGACCACGATGATCGAGAAGTCGCTGCCCTGCTCGCGGCGTTTGTCGAGGTGATCGATGACCTCGTCGCTGCCGACCGGGTACTCCGGGATGATGATCATGTCGGCGCCGCCGGCGAGGCCACCCATCACGGCCACCCAGCCGGTGTCACGTCCCATCACCTCGACCACCATCACGCGGTGGTGTGACGCGGCGGTGGTGTGGAGGCGGTCGAGCGCCTCGGTGACGATGCGTACCGCGCTGTCGAAGCCGATGCAGTACTCGGTGACGCTGAGGTCGTTGTCCATGGTCTTGGGCACGCCGACCAGCGGCGCGCCGCGGCCGGCAAGCCACGCGGCGACGCTGAGCGTGTCGTCGCCGCCGATGGCGACCACCGCGTCGAGCTGTGCGCCGCGGAGGTTGCCGACGCACTCCTCGAAGCCACCCTCACGCTTCATGGGATTCACCCGGGAACTGCCGAGGATGGTGCCGCCGAGTTGCAGGATCCCGGAGAAATCCGCCCGGCGCATCTCGACGAAGTCGCCGGTGCCGGTCAGCCCGGCCCAGCCGTTGCGGATCCCGACGACGCCATGGCCATCGGCCAAAGCGGAGCGGGCCACAGCGCGGATTGCGGCGTTGAGCCCCGGCGCATCGCCACCGCCCGTCAGGACACCGATGCGCATCGCCGACGTGCTCTCAGTTGCCGACGCCGGGGTTGCCGAGGAAGGCGTTCTCCTCGTTCTGCCCAAGGATCACGACGACGCCGCCCGTTGGAGCCG
>CATPCA010000388.1 GCA_955652545.1 Candidatus Dormiibacterota bacterium | reverse complement strand
GTGTGGGCGGCGGGCAACTGCCGGCCCCGCGGAGGCGCCGCACCGCTGACGATCTGGGCCGACTCCTCGACTGCGTCCGCGCGGCGGGCCAGCGTGAGGCGAACAGCCACGGCGTCGCGGATCCGAGACAGGAGCATCGAACGGCCGGTTGACGGCACCCGGGTCGGAACCTTGGGCGGCATCGGTGGGGGCGCCACCGGCGCCGGAACGGGGGTCACGCCCTCCTCCCGGTGCGGCACCTCATCTCCCGGCGACATGTCCCAGCCTCGTGAGGGCACGTCGGCCTCGAACCAGGGGTAGTCGTGAGGAATGACCTCGACCGGGGGCTGCGGCTGCGCGTCCACCTGCGTCGCGGCTGCGGCTACCTCGGCAGGCCGCTCGTCATCGGATGGCCGGGTCGGTTCGCTGGTCCACGAGCGTTCCTCGGCGGGGCTCCCCACGAACGGAAGATCGGGCTGAACGTCGGGTGGCGCCGATGGCGCGGGCACCGCCTCCATCGCAGGCGCCGCGGGAACAGGGCGGCGCGGAGTCCAGGGCAGCGCTGCGCTGTTCTGCCGTGCCTTCTCCTGCGCGGTCTGCCAGGGCGGTTGGTCGAGGGGCGGCACGGCGGTGGGGGCGACCTGCCTCGCCACGCCGGGCAGGTCCATGATGCCGGTGATGCCGACCTGTTCGAGCATCAGCCGCGCCGACTGCGGTGCCACGCGCACCCGGGCCAGCTGTCCGAGCCGTGTCTTCTCCTCGCGGAGCGTCGCCGCGCCGGCGCTGCACCGTCCGCAGCCGACGAGGTGGGCGTCGAGCTCGGGCCGCCGGTCGGCCGCGAGCTCACCGTCGATGTAGGTGCTCAGGCTCAGCAGGCTGCACTTCACAGCGCGATCTCGCTGTAGATCGTGCCGAAGTCGCGCCGGGCGGCGGCGAGCAGGCGCCCGGACGCCTCAGGCGAGCATTCGAGCGCTCGCGACATCTCCCGGTAGTCGAGGCCGCCGAGGTCGTGCAGGAGGAGGGCCGCGCGCCGATCGAACGGCATCGTCATCAGGGCTCGCTTGACTGTGTTCATGCGCGACGCCGCCTCGCTGTCCACCTGCGCCACGAAGGGGGACCTGGTCTTGCGCAGGAAGCGCCCCGGCCCGTGTCCCCGTGGCGGAAAGCGGTGGCCCTGGCGGCACGCCCGCGTCACCGCCCGGTACAGCGCGGCGCGGCCGTCCTGCCGCAGGCGCGTGGGCGGGTACTTGGCGGCGTGCGCGAGGCCACCGGCGACGAAGTCGAGCGCGTCGTCCGCGCTGCCGGTCAGGTGAGTGGCGTACGTCGCCAAATCATCGAGGTGCTCGCAGGCCAGGCCCGCGAGGTCACTCGCATCAGGTGCGATGTTTGCTAGGACGTTGATCATGACGTTGTCGTGCGAGTGAGCACGCGCTGGGCGCAAGCATACATGTGAGTGGTACTTCGGTCAATATTGGCCGCAACCGGCAACGAGGTTCGCTCCCGGCTCATCAGATGGGCACCCGCCGCAGCGCGCCGCCGCGCACCGCCGTTGGAGGGGTGAGACCGGACGCGGCCCACGCGGTCATCGGCATGCCGATGTCGGCAACATAGACGGCGCCTGTGTGGACGGCCGCGCCGGCGACCCAGAACCCGCGCTTGCACGCCGACATCGTGCACGTCGCCGCCGCGCGCACCGCCGCGGCGGGGGCGAGCCCGTCAGCGGCGTCCAGCCCGCTGGGAACGTCCACGCTCAGAATCGCGCCGCGCAGGCGCTCGACCACCTCGGCGTGTGGCGCTCGCGGCGGTTGCGAGAGCCCCGTGCCGAGCAGGGCGTCGATCGTCAATGCAACGCCGTCGTCTTGGAGCGCGGCGGACGGGTCGCGCGACGCCGACACCCTCACCCCTGCCCCCCGCGCCGCGCGGGACTGCAGGTCGATCAGCGCGGGGAGCCGATCCGGTTCGCGCAGGACGGCGACGCTCACCGTGCATCCCCACGCGGCCAGGTGCCGGGCGGCCACCAGCCCGTCCCCACCGTTGTTGCCATGACCGGCCACAACATGCACGCGATTGGGCCGCGATCCGAGCATGCGCCAGGCCAGGCGCGCCGCCTGGAACCCGGCCACCTCCATCAGTTGCACGACATCGATGCCGAGAGAGGTCGCCGCCGCATCGAGAGCGGCGAGCTCGGACGGGGTCAGGGCGCCGAAGCGCCGGTGCGCAGCCGGGTCCATGGCAGCCCCGCTACCGTACTACCGCGATGGCAACGACACCGCACGCGGCGCGCGGCCCTGCCCGCCGCCTCTCGCGCCGCGGCTGGGTGATCTTCATCATCGCCGCCGTGGCGGTCATCGCCGCTGCCGTGGTCGGCATCCGGGGCCTGCTCGCCTCCCCGATCGAGTCGGTCGCGGCCGACGGCACCGCCGTCCTGCACGGCACCTGGGAGCCGTACACCTGCGATGCCCACCTCTGCGAGGGCTACGTCACCGCCGGGGCACGCAGCGTTTTCGTGGTCCTCGCCCCCGGTTGTCATGAGCCGGCCCGCGCCGCCGACGTGACCGTCACCGGCAGGCTCGATCGCTCACTGGGCAACGGCAGCTACCGGTCGGTCGGCTGCGCGACCTAGTCGATCGCCGTCCCAAACAAGGCGAGGGGACGGCGGCATCACTCCGGTCGCTTGTCCTCGCGGGCGCTGCGGAGCCAGCCCGGCTGTCTCCTTGCTGCTGCGGTTGCTCCCTCCGCGACGCCGCCGTCCCCTCTCTGGTAGCTGCTCGTCCGTCTCTTGTGCTTCTGCGCCCCTGGCGCTGACACGACTGAGCCTCGTCTGGGTCACTGCACCAGCCGGGAGGCGGGGCGGCATCGTCACGGAGGGAGCATCCGCAGCAGCGAGGAGATCCACTCGGCGAAGCCGAGTTAGCTCCGAAGCGTCCGCGAGGACAGCGACCGGAGTGATGATGCCGCCCCGTCTCCCGACGGACGGTCCTCATCGCTCTGGGCGCCGGTCCCAAACAAGCCAGGGTGACGTGTTAACACGAAGGACGGCCGGGAGACGCTCCCGGCCGTCCAGAGATCGAAGGTGTGTGCTCTCAGTAGTCCGGCATGGGCGGCGCGGCCGCACCCTTCCGCTCGGGGATGTCGGTGATCAGAGCCTCGGTGGTGAGCAGCAGGGCGGCGATCGAAGCCGCGTTCTGCAGAGCCGAGCGGGTCACCTTGGTCGGGTCG
>CATPCA010000387.1 GCA_955652545.1 Candidatus Dormiibacterota bacterium | reverse complement strand
GCGGTCAGCCGTAAGGGCTGCGAGTCTCAGTCTGAGTGCCGACGACCGAGCTTCCCTTGCTCGCGCGTTCGGCACGCCTCGCCGGGCCCGAGTCGAGCGAGCGCGTCCGCACCAGCACGCGGACGCGGACGTTGTTCTCCTCATGGGCATCCCCGGAGCGGGGAAAAGCCGACTGGCCGGAGACTACGTCGCTCGTGGCTACCTTCGTCTCAATCGCGACGAGCGTGGAGGCTCGCTCCGTGAGCTCGCCACAGCCCTCGACAAGGAGCTCGGATCGGGCGCTCGGCGGGTCGTCCTCGACAACACGTGGCTCACCAGGGCGGCGCGGAGCTACGTGATCGAGGCAGCGAGCAAACATCGGATTCCGACTCGGTGCGTCTGGCTCGACATCACGCTCGCGCAAGCCCAAGTCAACGTGGTCGAGCGGATCCTCGAGCGTTTCGGCTCGCTTCCAACGCCCGAGGAGCTGCGGGTACTTGCCCGCCACGAGCCAGCGATCCTGACGCCGACCTCGCAGATGCGTGCCCTTCGCGAGCTTGAGGCGCCGTCGGCGGATGAAGGATTGGCTGCTGTGGAGCATGTGCCATTCGCACGCACGGACAGACCTCGGCGATCGCGGGGAGGTGTCTTCGTGGCTGCGGCGGCGTTGACGCATCCGGGCTGGGAGCGTCCGCTCGATCAGGCCGATCGGGCGGCTCCGCACCTGGTGTTCGATTGGAATCCCGACGGTGGTGCCGACGTCCTCGCTGAAAGCGTCGCTCGTGTTGCGGCCGAGGTATCGGGGCCGGTCGATGGGGCGCTGTGCCCGCACGCCGCCGGCCCACCCACCTGTTGGTGCCGGCCACCGCTTCCCGGGCTGCTGCTCGCATTCGCCCGGGCGCACGGCATCGACCCATCGCGCTCGAGCCTGGTCGGAACCGCGCCTGCACATCGGACGCTTGCTGTGACGCTCGGCGCCCATTTCATCTCCGCTTGACCGCATCGTCGCACGAGGCGCCGTCAGGCGGTTGGGCGCACCAGGAAGATCCAGACGTCCCAGGCGACGTGACTGACGACCAGCGGAGCCATGCGCCCCTGCGCGAGGTGCTCCAGGCTCCAGAACGCGCCGGCAACCCCGGCCGCTCCGGTGAGGGTCAGGTTGCCCGACACGAGGTGGATCGCGCCGTAGACAGTCGCGCCGGCGGCGTTGCCAGCCACCGGTCCAAGTCGCTGGGCGAGGTAGCGGTTGACCAGGCCTCGCCAGAACAGCTCCTCGCCAGGCGCGATCAGTGAGACGAGCGCGACGGCGATGAATCGGTCTGGCGCAAGCCCACGCTTGCGGTAGATGTCGTCGATCTCGGCGCCGCCGTTGGGTATCACCTTTCGTGCGAATCGATCGCCGACCTGGAAAATGCCGTACAGGACACCCGCCGACGCGATGCCACGAGCCACGTCAGCACGCCTGAACCGCGTTTTGCGCAGGTCCGAGTTGGCGTACAGGGCGTACGCGCCGAGCGACCCGATACCCGCGGCCATCTTGGCCCAGAAACGGCTCTTCCCTCGGAACGCGGCTGTCCAGACGACCGATGCGCCGGCCAGGCCAACGAGGACGTCCCGACCGGCGATGCGGGTGACCTGCTCCTCGCTCACTTGACCAACATGCTGAAGGCAATCCCGAACAAGAACAGGCTGCTGAAGACGGTATGGACGCGCGCGGTCATCAGGTCGATCGTGTTGATGTCACCGGTGCTGCCCGAGTAGCCGCGCTCCGCGGCCCGGAGCAGCCACCAGGCCGCGGGCAGGCTGAACATTGCGAGCAGTGTGAGCTTCGGAGCGATGCCGACGATGACCGCGAGCGCCAGCACCATGTAGGCGCCGAGTACCAGCCCAACGTAGGTGCCGTAGGCGGCACGTTTGCCCATCTGTGCCGACAGTGTGGTGAAGCCCAGCCGGACGTCTTCGCTGATGTCCCGCCATTCGTTGCCGTGCAGGATCGCCGCGACCAGCAGGCCCGCGGGCGCGGACAGCACCACCACCCGCCAATCGAAGTGCCCGCTGGCGGCGAAGTAGCCGCCCACGGTCATCAACACGCCCATCTGCAGAAAGACCAGCGGCACACCCAGCGCACGGTACTTGTACTGGAACGGAGGTGCCGTGTAGAAGTAGCCGCCGATCACGCCCAGCGCGCCCAGGGCGAGCATCAGCGGTCCCCGCACTGACACGAGGTACAGCCCGAGCACGATGGTGATTGCGAAGCAGCCCGCAGCCAGGCTGAAGGCCTGTTTCTCGGTGACCCGCCCTTTGACGATGGCGTGACTGGCTCGCGGCGAGGTGATGGAGTCGATGCCGTGCCGCACGTCGTAGATCTCGTTGATGACGTTGGTCCCGGCGTGGAGGCTCACACCGGCTGCCAACGCGGCGATGAACGGCGCGATGTCCACTGAGCCCTTCGTCCACGCAAACGCGCCACCAAGCGCGACGGGCGCCAGCGATGCGGTGAAGCTGAATGGCCGGGTGATCTCGTACACGCCGCTCAGACGTTCACGAGGGCTCGACCGCCGTCGTCCATCGGCGCCGCGGACGGCGACCGCTTCGGAGCTCGTGGCGTCGGCAGAGCTACTGACCAGTTGCGACCCGTACAGCATGCAGGCTTCCATCGTGGCAAGAACCTGGCCCTCTTCCTGTACCACCGGCTGGAGCAGGGGAACCGTCATGCCGGCATGGTGGTACTCGCGGGCGCGCGCGGCGACGTCCTCCCGAGTGCCGACGAGAACGAACGCTTCGAGCAACTCATCAGGAATGGACTCCGCGGCGCGGTGATAGTCCTCGGCCCGCCAGAGCTGATTGACCTCGTCGCGCAACTCCTTGGGGAACCCCGCCCGCGACATGGATATGTCCGAGAGGATGGAGATCATGTAGATGACGAAGGGCTCCCTCTTGGCCCGGTTGAGAGCCTCCTGCCGCGAATCGCTGATGTAACTCAGCAGGTAGCCGCGAAAGTCGATGGCTGACGCATCGCGGCCATGGCGCTCGGCGGAATCGAGGACGCGGTCGCGCATCAGCGCGAACGCCGGGATGGACTCCATCGGGCGGGACAGGTAGCCATCCGCCTTCTTCCCGGCCAGCTCGAGGTAG
>CATPCA010000386.1 GCA_955652545.1 Candidatus Dormiibacterota bacterium | reverse complement strand
GATATCGCCATGCAGCGCTCGCCCGCCGATCCGTAACCGGCCGAGACCGCCGCATCCGCGGCGGCGTCGATGTCGGCGTCGGGCAGCACCACCATGTGGTTCTTGGCGCCCCCGAGAGCCTGTACACGCTTGCCGTTGTGCGTCGCGGTCTCATAGATGTGCCGCGCCACCACCGTGGATCCCACGAACGAGATCGCGGCGATGCCCGGGTGCTCCAAGAGCCGGGTCACCGCCTCACGATCGCCCTGCACCACGGTGAACACACCGCTGGGCAGTCCGGCTTCATGCCACAGCTCGGCGAAGAGCAGCGACGGCGACGGGTCCTTCTCACTCGGCTTGAGTACGAAGCAGTTGCCGCACGCCACCGCGTTGGCGAACATCCACATCGGCACCATCGCCGGGAAGTTGAAGGGCGTGATGCCCGCCACCACTCCCAGAGGTTGACGGATCGAGTACACGTCGACGCCGGTCGACGCTTGCTCGGAAAACCCTCCCTTGAGGAGGTGCGGCACACCACAGGCAAACTCCACGTTCTCGATGCCGCGGGCCACCTCGCCCAGCGCGTCCGTCCTGACCTTGCCGTGCTCGGCGGTGATCAGCCGTGCAATGTCTTCACGGTGCTTGTCGAGGAGCTCGCGAAACCGGAAGAGAACCTGCATGCGGTTCGACAACGAGGTCGAGCGCCACGTCGCAAAGGCGCCGGACGCGGCCTCGATGGCGGCGTCGACCTCGGCGGCACAGCCGAGGTCGACGTCCTTGGTGTGCTCACCGGTGGCGGGATTGAAGACCGGACTCAGTCGGCCCGAGACCCCGGCAACCAGGCGTCCGTCAATCCAGTGGCCGATCCGCTTCATGCCGTTCCTTCTTGTTGGCCGCCAGCATACCGACGGCGGTCGATACGCGGCTGTCTGCGGACATCGCCGTCGCAAGAGGGACACTGACCGGCGTGAACATCCAGGTTCTCATCCCCCTGAAGGCCCTGGCAGCGACCAAGCAGCGACTCAGCCCCGCGGTGTCCGCGCCCTCCCGCAGGCGTTTGATGGTGCACATGCTGCGCCATGCCGCCGAGGCGGCGCGAGGCTCGGGCGTGGGTCCCGTGGCGCTGGCGACGTCCGACCCACAGGCGCGCGACCTGGCCGCCGCTCTGGGCGTCGACGTCGTCTCTGACGGAGCCCTTGCCTGGAATGAGGGGCTGCTTCACGCTCTGCGATCCATCCAGCCACTTCCGGCCGCGGTGCTGTACCTGTCAGGCGATCTCCCGCTGGTCACCGCAGCCGACATTCTCGGCTTCGTTCGTGCGGCACCGGCCCCCGGCGCCGCCATCGCGCGTGCCCGCGACGGTGGCACCAACGCGCTGCTGGTGCGACCGGCCCTGGCGCTGGTGCCCATGTTCGGACAGCAGCCGAGCGCCATCGCTCACGCGCGCCAGGCCGCCGACCGCGGCATCGCGGCGCGGATTCTCGACATTCCCGGGCTGGCGCTCGACGTCGACACGGTCGACGACCTCCGCGCCGTACGGCTGGCGCGCGGGCGCGCTACGTGAACAGATCACGCGACCTCTCCCGGATGAGCAGGCTCGCCGGCCCGTCGCCGCTCATGCCGTAGCCGCGGATCACCGCGGCAGGAACCCGCTCGAGCTTGCCGAGCACGAGGTCCGCGGCAGACGCCAGCTCGTCAGCGACGGCGACGACCGTGGTCGACAGCTGATAGCCGTTGGGGTCGACCAGGCCGGCCAGGTCGCGCAGCGGTTCAACGCCGCTCGACCCGATTGCGGTGCCGACGATGCCCTCACGCAATGGCCGCCCCATGGTGTCGGCGACGATGACCGCGAGGCGCGCGCCGCTCAGCTCCTGGAGGCGATGGCGCAGTGCGCGCGCCGATGCATCGGGGTCGCGTGGCAGCAGCACGACGGAGTCGGGCCGCGGGGCATTGGAGCGGTCGACGCCCGCGCTGGCACAGATGAACCCGTGGTTCGTCTCGGTGATGATGAGCGGGCCGCGATGACGGACAACGCGTCGACTCTGGCGGAGGATCACCTCGACGATGCGCGGGTCGGTGTCCGATCCCGCCAGCTCAGCAGCCTCTGCGGAGGGCTGCACATCACCGAGGTCGACGACCTGGCCCTCGGCCTTGCTCACCGCCTTCTGCGTGACCACCACGACGTCACGGTCGATCAGCGGCACCGATGTCGCGTGGATCATGTGGGCCAGGTCGTCACCAGGGATGATCTCGGTCTCGACATGGATCGGGATGATCTCGATTGTCACGGCGCCACTCTCGTTGGGCTGCAGCAGCTAGCCGGTCGGTCGGTCGAACGCGGCGCGCCGTGCGCGCCCTGGCTGCGCAGGGCGTTCCTCCACGACCACGCGCTCCTTGCTGGCATTGAGCGCGACGATGACGGCGATGAACAGCGCGGTGCCGAGCACCTGCAGCGGAAACACCTGCTGGCGGAACCCATACGGCGTTGGCAGGGCAAGCAGGAGCGTCACGGTCAGCGGTTGGGCGGTCTCCGCGAGCGTCGCCAGGGAAGCGGGCGTGCTGCGCAGCGCGCGGTAGTAGAGAAGGATGGCGCCGAGGCCGGGAAGCAGCGCCAGCCCGACAAGGTCCGGGAAGTCGGACGCACGGTAGGCGCCGAACGCCGCGGTCCCGTTGCTCACCAGCAGGATGATCAGCAGGACAGGCAGCGCAACGGTGAAGCGCACGGCCGCGGTGGTCACGAACGAGACGTCACGCAGCGCGTAGCGTCCGAGCACGGTCCCGCTGGCCCACAGGAGCGCGGCGCCGAGAGCGCAGACGGCGGCAATGAGCCGACCACGCTGCAGGTCCGAAAAGGGCTGCAGGGGAGCGTCGGCGAAAACCACCAGGTACACGGCTGCGATGCCCAACGCAGCGAGAGGCCAGAAGTAGGCTCGGCGTCGTTCCTTCAGCACCAGCCAGGCCAGCGCCACCGCGATCAGCGGCTGCACCTGCTGCAGGAGGTAGGTCTCGCTGACCGCCCCCGACTGCAGCGCGATGGTGATCGACTG
>CATPCA010000385.1 GCA_955652545.1 Candidatus Dormiibacterota bacterium | reverse complement strand
GTCGCCGCATTACTGGACCTCCGCATTGATCCCACGCTCCACGTGTCCACGGACATCATCGGCTACGCCACATTCCACGCCTTCAACCCCTCGGTGTACGAGGAGAAGTACCTGTCGGTGGTGCTGGTTTTCCCTCTGGTCAGCCTGGCCACCTTCTTCCTGACACTGCGATTGTGGCGGTGGCGTCAGCTTCCGTTGCCGGGCTTCGCGAGAGGTGCCCGGAGGCCTGTCGCCGCACCCGCCACGGCGCCTGGCTGGTCGCAGTCACCCACCGACACACTGGTGATGCCGCTGGTGCGGTCGCTGGGCGTCGGTGCCACCCTCGGCCTGGTCCTGGCAATCGCGCACAACGACGGTGGCGCGGGCGGGTGGCGAGACGTCATCTTCATTGCCGGGGCCTACACCCTGGTCGTCTGGGTGGCGTCAGCGCTGCTGGCGCGCCGGCACGTCGAGTCCGCGCGCGGACGGCACCTGCGGGTGCAGATGGGTCGTCTCAACGCCGCCGGCGCGGCCTGCGCGTTGCTGGGACTCACGGTCGCCTCGCAGGCGACGCAGGTGACGGTCATGAGCGACGGGACTGTGCATCACTACGCATGGCTCCCGGCATGGCTTGGAGCACTGGTGATCGTCGCCGCCGTCTGCGTCGTCGCGATCACACTGCTCCGCGCGGGGAGCGACGCCGCGGCGGTTGCACGGATCGAGCGCCGCGTGATCTTCCTGGTCACCCTGCCGGTCGCCCTCTTCCTCGCGCTCGCAACGGCTCGCGGCGCGCTCCCGACCTTTCTCTCGTTCGAGGACGGCCAAGCGCTGACCACGCTCCGCCTGGTGCAGTCAGGGGCGTTTCCCTGGCGCGACTGGATCAGCCCCCACGGCATCCTCGAGGACGCGTTTGCCTCGCTGCTGACAACCTCCGCGGTGCAGGACAGCGCCTGGGGGGCTGCGGCAGGCAAGGCGCTCCTGGTGGATCCGCTCTGCCTGCTCAGCTATTACTTCCTTGCGTATCGCGTCATCGGGCGACGCTGGCTGCTTGCTCCCATCGCGGCTCTGCTGTTCTTCCGGTACGGCACCAGCCTGACATTTGTGAGGTTCATCTTCTGGCCGCTTCTGCTGGTGTTGCTCTGGTTCGTGCTCGAACGCAAGAGCCCGTGGCTTGCGGCCACCCTCGGGGCCGCACTGGTCATCCAGGCCGTGATCTCGCCGGAGACGGCGTACTGTCTGCCCGCCGCCGGGCTGGCCATCCTCGCCGCGGATGTGTATGCGACCGGCTGGCGACGCAGTGCTCTGCGGCTCACCGCCTTCACGACCACATTGTGGACTGCGCTGGGCGGTTTCCTGGTCGGCTTGGTTCTCATAGTGCTGCTGCTCAGCCAGCAGGCGCTGCCTGCTTTCATCAACTACTACACCACGTTCGTGCCCGGTCACAGTCTGAGTGGAGGGGCACCGCACGACCCCCTGATTGCCCTGGACGTCGAGGAGATCTTCCTCCCCCTCCTCGCGATGCTGGCGGCGGTGGCGTTGCTGGCGGCCAAGCTGTGGTTGCGCCTGCGACTGACCACGCTCAACTGGATGCTCGTCGCCGCCGCGATCCTCGAAGGTCTGTACTACCCGAAGTTCCTGGATCGGGCTGACGAGCCGCACATCTGGGAGGTTTTCGCCACCGGCGTACCGTTGTTCATCATCCTCGTCGCGTCACTGGTTGAAGTGGCGCAGCGCGGCGCCCGACGCCCCACCCCTGGCAATGCGATGCGCCGGCCACGGCCCGCTGCGGTGGCGTTTGTCGCAGTCCTGGCGGCGTTCGTGGTGGTCACCGCCGGCCGCGCCGTCGCGGCGGCACCCGGCAACTACCGGGTGACCGTTGCCAGCGAGCCGGCGATCGCCTCGGTGGGGTACGCAGCACCGTATGCGCTCGACCCGCCGTCCATGGCGTCCGATGTCAGCATCCTCCTGCACGCGTACCTGCCGTCGGGCGGTCACGTGTTCGATTTCACCAACGAGCCCGGGCTGCTCTATTACGTGCTCGACTTCCATCCCAGCACCGCGTACTACAACGTGTCCATCGCCATCCGCGAAATCACCCAGCAGGACCTCATCGCCCAGTTGCGTGCCGACCAGCCCGTCTTTGTCGTCTACGCACAGATCGAGACCGGTCTGCCGAAATGGGGTGACGTCCCGAACATGGTTCGCCACTACGACGTCAGCCGATACCTTCTCGCGCACTACCGGCCCTTCGCTGACGTGGACGGTCAGACCATCTATGTGATCGACACCACTCATGTTCCCGATCCGGCGTCCCTCAAACTGCCCCTGTCGCAGCCTCTGGTGGTGACCGACCTGCCCTTCCGCGGCTTCGACTGCGATTGGGGGTACTCGCCGAACTTCCTGTCGATGAGCCCCGCATCGGTGAGCCCCGTGCCGCCACAACCCGGTGCGTCGGCGACCTTCGCCACCGTCACGCGCGAGAACCAGAACTCCATCCTGCTCATCCCCCCTGCGGGTCACCGGTGGAGCGACTATCAGTGGATCGAGGTCAACGCGCCGTCCTCGTTCACCACCAGCATGATGACCCTCTCCGACCAGCCGAACTCGGCGGGGGAGCGGCGTGCCATCACATTCGCGACGTCGCCGACCTCGCCATCCGCATACCGGTTTCCGATCGGCGCCTGCAGTCAGTGGAGGGGGTACGGATCCGCGCCGCTGCACCTGAGCATGACGACGCCCCAGGACATCGGCGGCATCCGTCTTCTCCCCTAGGGGTGTCGGGCGTCAGCCACCGTCCTTGTGGCATGCCGCGAACGTGTTCAAGCCAAACTTGTGGCGGAAACAGCGGATGTGGTCGGCGCGGAACCCGGCGCGGCGAAGCAGCGGCCACAGGTCGCGCGGATCGAAGTACGTCTTGTGGTCGTTCATCTCGTCGGCAGGGCTCACGCCGAGGCGGAAAGCGGCCAGTTCGAGGAACCACTTGCCCCGCCAGCTCGGCACGTTGATGAGCATTGTGCCGCCGGGGGAAGTGATTCGGGCCAGTTCGCCGATGGTCTCCTGCGGCGTCCAGAGATGCTCGATGACGGAGTTGCACATGACCACGTCAAGCGAGCCGCTCGGGATGTCCGCAAGCGCCTCCGGCAGCCGGCCTTCGATTGCCTCCACCTTCTGCTCAGCCTTCAGGTCCGGTGCGAGCGTGACGTCGACAAGCACCAGGGTCGCCGCCGCGGGGAGCAGCGTGCGCGCGAAGGTGGCGTGGTATCCGCAGCCGATGTCGGCGACGCGTTTCCCGTCGAAGCCACCGCTGGCTCGCTGCATGCGCCGAGCCGACAGCCAGACGCCGAAGCGATCCACTGCCGTGGGCGTGTAGTCCTCACCGAAGGAGCGCGAGCGGAGGTCGCGGTCAGGGGTCAACGGACACCCTCGCGCAGGTGGTCCTCGAGCTCATGGAGCCCGTTCGGCGAACCAATCTCGTAGAACCGGTCGGCGACCTCGTACCCGGCGAGCCTGCCGTCGACGCTGAGCTGGTGGAACAGGTCGGCGAGGTCCGCGTGTTGACCGGGCTCCAGCCAGCCGGCGATCACGTCCGACGACGTTGCCGACAGCCCGTAGTCGATCCATTCCATCGCGGCCCGTGCCTGTTCGCCGGCGCGCTTGTCGTAGAACACGCGACCATCGGCGAAGGTGGCGTTGCTGCGGTCCCACCGGTTGCTGTTGCGCATCACCGTCATGATCGCGGGCAGACCTGACGTGCGCCACGTTCCTTCGACATCGGTGAACGGCACGCTCAGATATGAGTCACCGTTGAGGACGAAGAACCGCGGGGGAAGCACCCCGGCGTCGAGCGCCAGACGGAGCGCCCCGCCGGAGCCACGCAGGTCATCGCCCTCGTCGACGTAGTCGACATGCACACCGAAGCGATCGCCGGTCCCGATCGCGTCGCGGATCTGCCGGCCCAGAAAGCCGATGCTGTAGATGACCCGGTCCACGCCCTCGCGGGCCAACCACTCCAGCTGGAGCTCGGCAAATGGCCGTCCCAGCACGGGGATCAGCGACTTTGGCAGAGAGTCAGTCGCCGGGCGCATGCGAGTGCCAAGGCCGCCGGCGAGCACCACGCAGGGGAGCATGTCAGCCGCGCGTGACCGTCGTCGAGCCGTCGAAATCGAAATGGAAGCGCACCTCGGCGAGGTGCTCGCGCGCCAGCGCCTCCCGCAGTCGCGCCGGCTCGGTTGAGTAGAACAGCAGGAAGCCGCCGGCGCCTGCACCGACCAGCTTGCCACCCAGCGCCCCGTTGGCCATCGCCAGGTCGTACCAGCGATCGGTGTCCGTGGTGGACATGCCCTCTGTCCTTTGGCGCTTCAACTGCCAGTGATCGTGCATCAGCGCGGCGAAGCCGAGCGTGTCGCCCCGCTCGAGAGCCTCCTTGATCCGCCTGCCGATGTCGGCGATGGCGGCGAGGTTGTCGATCATCGTGCTGTCGCCCGCTTCAGTCTTCTTCCTCTGGTCGGCAAGCATCACGTCGGCATCGCGGGAATAGCCGGTGAAGAAGAGAAAGAGGTGTTCCTCGAGGTCGTGCAGTGTGTCCTGCGAGATCGAGAGTGGTGCGACGTGTACACGTCCATCGGTGCAGAACTCGAAGCAGGTGATGCCGCCGAAGGCGGCGATGTACTGGTCCTGCTTGCCAACCGAGCGGCCGAGCAGGTCGATCTCGATGTGGCAGGCCTGTTCGGCGAGTGCGTTGGCGGAAACGTGCTCACGCTTGAACGCGTACAGCGCGCGGAGCAGGCCGACGGTGAACGCGCCTGACGAGCCCAGCCCTGTGCCGGCAGGGATGTCAGCGAGGCTGACCAGCTCCAGCCCGGGACCGACGTCGTGCAGCTTGAGTGCCTCGCGCACCAGGGGATGCCTGATCTCGGCGACCGACCCCGTCCTCTCCAACTCCGAATACTTGATGAAGTAGTCATCGGTGAACGTGCGGTTCATGGCGATGTAGATGTACTTGTCGATCGCGGCCGACACGACCACGCCGCCGTGCTCGCGGAAGTACGACGGGAGATCCGTGCCGCCGCCTCCAAGCGAGATGCGCAACGGAGTGCGCGTGATCAGCACGGTTTCAGACGCGCCCGGCAGTGCCCGCCGTCGGGACGCGGGCGATCCCCACGATCTGCCATCCCCATGGGCTCCGCGTGAGGTTGAAGCGGAACAGGGCGCGAAACACACGCATGACCAGCGCTGCCGCACCGGATGACGCGCTGCCGCCCCCCTCCTGCGCCGACACGTCGTCGATGAGCCTGCTGCCCCGCAGGATGACAGTCATGCGGTACAGGTTGAAGAAGGGAAACCCGGAGCGGAACACCGCGACGGTGTCGAGCCCGGCGGCGTCGATGATGTCGCGCAGCGAGCTCGGAGTGTGATGACGCCGGTGGCCGATGTGACGATCGAAGGCCGACATGGGCCCGCCAGGCACGGTGATGACCACCCGGCATCCAGGAGACAGAAACGGCCGCGCGTTGCGCAGGAGCGCCGCTGGATCGTCGACGTGCTCGAGCACCTCGGAGCAGACGGCGGCCTCCCCGAAACCGGCGAACTCGGCGGGCACGGGCGACTCGACGAGGAGATCGCGTTGCACGAAGGTCGCCGACGGGACCTTGGCCTTGGCGATCGCCACTCCCTCGGCGCTGAGCTCCAGCCCGAGCACCTGGCCATCGGCGTGGTCGCGCATCAGCATCGCGGCGAGGTCGCCCTGCCCGCTGCCGATGTCCACCACGCGCTTGCGTGAGCGCATGTTGAGGAACCGCCTGACCAGTTGAGACCGCATGATCTCCGCCGGGTTGTCCTCCGCGGCACCGGCATAGTGGCGCCAATGGCTGTCCCAGTCATCGCGCGCGACGTTGTCGGCAGTCACAGTGCCAGCCCTGCGCTGGTCGCATCACGATGGAACATGCGCACTGTGTCAAGTGAGTACTCGTCAAGGTCGGTGCCGAGGATCGACAGCTTCTTGAGAAGGTCGTGCGTGACGGTGATGACGTGGCAGCCGATCTGGTCGGCCTGCACGACGTTGAGGATCTCGCGTGGGCTGGCCCAGATCAGCTTGAGGTTCGGATGCGGCGCCATGACCGCGAGGCTGTCGACCATGATCGGGATGGGGTCGCGTCCCGTATCCGCGACCCGGCCGGCGAAGACCGAGATGAAGCTGGGCGGGCCGCCCGCGAGCGCCTCCGTGACCCAGCGCACCTGGTCGACAGTCATCAGCGCAGTGACGTTGAGCCGTACGCCCGTCTCGCTCAAGGCGCTGATCACGCCACGAGTGGGCGTGCCCTTGGTGTCGGTGACCGGGATCTTCGCGTAGACGTTGT
>CATPCA010000384.1 GCA_955652545.1 Candidatus Dormiibacterota bacterium | reverse complement strand
GTTGCATCGCCAGACCCGTGATGCCCGGCTGCGCGGTCACACCTACCTGTGGATGGGTCCCATCTATGGGCTGTGCGCGGTGCTGTACGAACCTGCTCATGACGCGGTACGCGCGCGCCCGACAGCCCATCGCGCGCTGGCGTATGCGCTGGGCATCCTCGCGGTGGAGTACGCCAGCGGCCGGCTGATCCGGCGCGCCACGGGGGTGATCCCGTGGGACTACACTGGCCGCAGCCCGCTGGCGATCCGCGGCGCGACGCGCCTGGACTACGCGCCCCTGTGGGCAGCAGCGGGGATCGCGCTCGAGCGCGTTGACGACGCGCTGCGCTCGGTGCGGATCAGCTGGGCAGATTGATGCGCCGCCGCCTCCCCCCCGGCGCTCGACAGCGCGCCGCGATCACCGTCGAGCGGCTCCGCGCCGAGTACCCGGTGGCGTCCTGTGCGCTGGTACACGAGTCGCCGCTGCAACTCCTCGTGGCGACCATCCTCAGCGCGCAATCCACCGACAAGCTGGTCAACACGGTCACCCCAGTTCTCTTCGCTCGCTACCCGACCGCCGAAGAGCTCGCCGCGGCGCCGCAGGAGGACGTCGAGGAGATCATCAAGTCCACGGGGTTCTTCCACATGAAGGCTCTCGCCATTCGCGAGATGGCGAAGGACGTCGTGGAGCGGTACGGCGGGGAGGTGCCGCCTCGCATGGAGGACCTGGTGACCCTGCGCGGGGTGGGTCGCAAGACGGCCAACGTCGTGCTCGGGGTGGCGTTCGGCATTCCCGGGTTCCCGGTGGACACGCATGTCACCCGGCTGTCTGCGCGGCTGCGGCTCACCTCGGCGACCGACCCGGTCGAGATCGAGCGCGACATCACGTCAATGGTGCCGCCAGAGGAGTGGACCGACCTCAGCCTGCGGCTCATCCTCCACGGGCGCCAGGTGTGCGTGGCCCGCTCCCCGAAGTGCCCGCAATGCGTCCTCAACGACATCTGCCCCTCGGCGCAGCTCGGCCCACTGCGCCCCAAACCGGCGCGGCGCAAGCCTCAGGCGGCTGCCAGGACGTGACCGGCGCGCTCGCCGAGCGCGAGCTGACGGAAGCCGGCGAAGGCGCAGGCGCGCGGCTTGTGGATGGCGGCGACCAACTCTTCGGTGCGCTGCACCTCGGCCACCTCGATGCCGCACTCGCGGGCCACCGCCTCAATGCCGATAACCCGACCGGCACCGGCGTCGACGTGGCCAGGGTGGATCGCGGCGGAGAGGGTGACCCGCGCGTAGATGAATGGCTCGGCCGGGTGCTCCGGGACGCTGCTCTCGATGAGGCCGAGCGTGTGACCTTCGGCGAGCTCCCCCGCCAGCGTCTCCGCGACGCCGCTGAGCAGACGGCTCGTTGAGGCGGCGCCGGGGGCATCGTGAAACACCAGCGCCACCCTGCCGTCGCACCTGAGGTGCTGGATGGCGAGGGCGCTCAGGCCTGTCCGGTGGTCGAAGAAGCTCACCGGCACGGTGGCAAGTGGGGCGCCGACGTGCATGCTCAGAGGCTAGGGAGCCAGCACGGACAAACAACGGACGGTGCGCGCCGTCGTACAGTTCGCTGCCATGCAGGGTGCGCAGAAGCTGACGCCGCTCGACGCCTCTTTTCTCCACCTGGAAACGCCGCGCACCCACATGCACATCGGCGGCGTGGCGATCTTCGAGCCGTCGCCGCTCGGGACAGGGCGCGCGCTCTACGACGGTCTGGCCAAGGCGATCGCGCCGCGGCTCGACCTGATGCCGCGGTATCGCCAGAAGCTGGCCTTCGTCCCGCTCAGCCTGGACACCCCGGTCTGGGTCGACGACCCCGATTTCGACATGAGCAACCACCTCCTGCGTGCCGCCCTGCCCAAGCCCGGCGGCGACCGCGAGCTGCGCGACCTGATCGGTCGCGTCTTCTCGCGTCCGTTGGACCGGCGCCGGCCGCTCTGGGAGATCTACGTCGTCGAAGGCCTCGACGGCGGTCGCTGGGCGCTGCTGACCAAGTCACACCACGCCATGGTCGACGGCATCTCCAACCTCGAGCTGGCCACCATCCTCCTCGACACCGACGCCAAACCGGGCGCGCAACCGTTCGGGGTGTCGCGGTGGGAGGCTCGCGAGTCGCCGAGCGCGATGGGGCTGCTGGTCAACTCGCTGCGCCAGCGCGTGACGCGTCCGGCACGCGTGCTCAGCGCGGCGCGCGCCGTGGCCGGTCAGCCCGGGCGGCTCGCCAACGCACTGCGTGACACCGCCAGCGGCCTGGCGTCGATGGCCGGGCACATCGGCTCCGCCAAGTCGGCGATCAACGGTGAGACAGGCCCGACGCGCGCGTTCTCGTACAGCCATTTCCCACTCGACGATTTCCGCCTCATCAAGAGGACCCTCGGCGGCACCATCAACGACATCGTCCTCGCCGTCGTGGCGGGCGGTCTACGCCACTTCCTGATCGCCCGCGGGGTCGACCCCGACGACGACAACGAGGCACTGCAATGCCTGTGCCCGGTCAGCATCCGCGACAACAGCGAGCGCACAGCCCTCGGCAACCGCCTCGCCATGCTGCTGGTGAAGCTGCCGATCGGCGAGATCGACCCGGTGCGCCGGCTGCTCGCCGTCCGCACCACGGTCGATGCTCTGAAGGCTCGCAAGCAGGCGGTCGGCGCCGACTTCCTCCTCAACCTGGCCGGGTTCGCGCCATCGACGCTGCACGCGATGGTGGCGCGCGCGTCGCTGCGGCAGATCGCCTTCAACCTGATCGTCACCAACGTGCCGGGCCCGCAGGTCCCGCTGTACTGCCAGGGCGCCAAGCTCGTGGACGTCTACCCGATCGCCTTCCTC
>CATPCA010000383.1 GCA_955652545.1 Candidatus Dormiibacterota bacterium | reverse complement strand
GCACCACCTCGTCTGCTCGGGACAACTCGCACTGGGCGTGGCGCAACACAGCATCGCGGTCAACTGGTACGCGGCATACCAGAAGTACGTCACACGATGATCGTCAAGAAGCGGACGGCGCTTGTCGCGGCAAATCGGGCCGCTCGCGCATACGGAGCTTGCCAAGGCACGCGCTGGGCTCGACTCCAGGCGGGGTAGTGTGTTGAAGAGCATTTATGCGGGGCAAAACGAGGCTGCTGGCGGCATTTCGTATTTGCCGCCTGGTGGTCTCAGGGCGACCGAATCCGAACCAGCGCCTGCGGAGTAGAGTCTGGCGAGCCGGGAAATGCCCGTTCCTAGACGTATCTCGCGGGCCTTAGAAGCCGGCGGGAGGATGATGGATTATGGGAGCAGCAACGAGGGTCAGCCGTCGTCACATTCTCAAGGGAGCTGGCATGGCAGGTGCAGCCGGCGTAGCAGGGGTGGCCGGGTTGGCTGCGTTAGCGCCCGGGACCATTACCGCCAAGGCTGCGGAAAGTAGCAACGACGATTTGGTGGGATCGTGGCGAGGCACGGCCACGGTCACTGGCCTGGGCAGCTTCGGAACGCTTCTCAGCTTCGCTGCCGGAGGCACACTCGTGCACTCCACAGCGATCGACTTGCAGAACACAGCAGCCGCCCCCAACCTCTCGACCCCCAGCTACGGCGCTTGGAAGCGCACCGGCGAGGGCAAGTTCGCAGTCAAGTTCGAGTTTTTCACCTTCGACACTCAGACCAATCCGTCAGGTAGCGGCGAAGTGAAGGAACGCTTGAACGTTGAGGACGACAATCTGCACGGCACGTTATCGGTCACCGTATTCGACAGTGCTGGCAACGTTGTCTTCACGGCTCCCGGAACGATCACAGCGAAGCGGATCGAGGCGGACTAGCACTCGGGACAGTTCGGCCCCGGCGCGACTACGCGGCTCTGCTGGTCAACCTCGGCAAATTACTCCTCATTGTTCCAGTCGAAGTCGTAGAGGATTCAGTTGGTGTCCTTGTACCTCGAGATTGATGCCCTCGGCCGACACCTTGCGCTGCCGACGGCACCGCTCGATAACGGGTCTTGGGCGGATCCTGCAGCGATCCAAGCTGTTCGCGGGTCCAATGCCTACGGCTTGATGTTCTGGTTTACGTGGAAGAGGTTGTCGGGGTCGTACGTCCGCTTGACTTGAACCAGCCGGTCGTAGTTTTGGCGGTAGTTGTCTTCAATCTTGCCGTAGTCGTCGTCCTGCATGAAGTTGATGTAGCCGCCGGGCTCCGAGTATGGGGTCAGCGCCTGGTAGTAGTCGCGCACCCACTGGATCCGTTCCGCGTCCTTGCTGGGGTCCTGCCATGCCGCCAGGATGACCATCGAGAAGTTGGCGTCACGGTAGGCGAAGGCCGTATCGGTGGGTCCGACCCGCTGGCACGCGCCGTTGATCGGATAGAGGTGCATGGTGGCGCTCACCTCAGGCACCTTGGATCCGTGCTCGACGTGCGCCGCGATGGCCGCGTCGGGCAGCTCCTTGACGAACGCGCTCTTCCAATATGCACGGATGCCCTTCGGGTACAGGGCGTCGAAGGCGCCGTTCAGCGCCGGATACGGAAGGGGACCGCTTCCGTCGGCGACGATCGGAGCGACATCATGGAACGGTTTCAGCACCTTTTCCGCCTGGTCGAGGGGCCCCGCCCAGTGCACCACTGCCAGTGCAAGGGTGTCGCCGTGCCGGTTCTCGGGGATGAACGGAAGCGGCGGTGCGATCTGGAACGCGGGGAAGCCGCCGAACTGCTCGGGTGCAGTCCGGATGAAGTCGTTGTACATGTGCAGCAGCGCCGAGGCGTCCTCGAGGTTGTAGAAGATCGGCCCCGCGAACACCGTGTCGACGTCGTGGAGACGAAACTCGAGCGAGGTCACCACCCCGAAGTTGCCGCCGCCGCCGCGCAGCCCCCAGAAGAGGTCCTCGTTCTCGCGCTCGCTGGCGGTGACGAATTTCCCGTTCGCGGTGACCACATCGGCCGAGATCAAGTTGTCGAGGGAGAGCCCCAAACCACGGTCCAGGTAACCAATGCCGCCGCCCAACGTGAGGCCGGTGACGCCAGTTGTCGAGATGATGCCGCCCGTCACCGCGAGGCCGAAGGCGTGGGTGGCGTGGTTGAGATCACCCCACGTCGCGCCGCCTTCAGCGCGCGCAGTCTTGGTCTTCGGATCCACGCGCACGCCGTGCATCGGGCTCATATCGATGACCAAGCCACCGTCGTTGGTGCCGAAGCCCGGGGCGCTGTGCGCGCCGTCGCGAATGGAAAGGTCCAGTCCGTTGTCGCGTGAGAAGTTGACGGCGGCGATGACGTCGGCGACCTGCTCGGCGCGCAGCACCGCCAGCGGACGTTTGTCGAACATGCCGTTGTGCACGGCGCGCGCCTCGTCGTACCCCTCATCGTCCGCTGAGATCACACGGCCACGCGCCCCTTCGCGCAGGGGCCCGACGTCGACCCCGGTTGCCGGCCGCTCAATGGTTACGTCAGCCACCACCATTCCTCCCGTTCGCTGCTGCCCAGGCGGTTCCGAATGGTATAGCGGATAGTCCGCCCTTGTGTCGGGCGTCCGACCCTTCGACGGTGGGTCCGACCTCATATCGACGAATGGCGGACGTGCACGTTCGCAGTTGCCCGACCGGGTTGGATGCTGGTTATGAGACGGCACGTCTTGCCCGGCCTCAGTCAGTCTGGTTGGAGCCGGAAGAGCCGCCTGGCGCTGCGCGCGCTAGTTCAGCGAGGCGAAGGCGCCGGGAGCCGCCGAGCGGCAGCCATACCGGTCTGACCTGGCACCGCCTAGCGAGGAGTGAGCACCATGCGCATCGCCACCAACACCCGGATCTCGACCGACGAGGAGCACCAGCCCTTCTCACTCGAGGCGCACAGCGAGCCGGATCGAGGCGGACTAGCCTCAAGGAGCCTGCGCTCCGATTGACGCACGGTGGTGGAGGCGCCGGGAATCGAACCCGGGTCCGAAGCCGTGTCAAGCGCAACCTCTACGAGTGTAGTCCCGGCTTTGTTCTCACCGGTGCGTCGCCCTGGGACAGGCTCCGCGCCGGCCAGTCGCGGTGTGCGTCGCCTCCGGCGCCGCGACGCCACCGGAGACCGAGACTGCTGGTATTAGCGTCGGGTCCGGTCACCGCAGTCGAATGACCGGTCGACGTCAGGCCGTAGCCTGATCGTTTGCCTTACTTACGCAGCGAGCGCAAGGGGCTGTGCATTCTTCGCACTTATGTTTTTCCCGGTTTTACGAGCCCGGGGCTCGACTCGCCATCGCGCAAACCACGACCCCG
>CATPCA010000382.1 GCA_955652545.1 Candidatus Dormiibacterota bacterium | reverse complement strand
CGCACCTTGCCCGCCTCCACCAGCTCGGCCATGGCGCCGACGGTCTCCTCGATCGGGACGTGGGGATCGACGCGGTGCTGGTAATAGAGATCGATGTGGTCGGTGCGCAGCCGTTGCAGGCTGGCGTCGCAGGCGCGGTGCACGTGCGCCGGTGAGCCGTTGATCGTCTGGCTGCCGTCCGGCCGGCGTTCGAAGCCGAACTTGGTGGCCAGCACCACGCTGTCGCGCCGGCCGGCGATGGCCCGGCCGACCAGCTGCTCGTTGGTGAACGGGCCGTACATGTCGGCCGTGTCGAGGAAGTCGACGCCGAGCTCCAGCGCCCGACGAATGGTGGCGATGCCCTGGTTCTCGTCGCGGTCGGCGGCCGACCCATAGAAGTCGGACATGCCCATGCAGCCGAGCCCGATCGCCGAGACCTCGAGGTCCCTGAGCTTGCGTCGTTTCATCTGGTGGTCTCCTCTGACGGCGTGGGAACGACGGTGTCCGGCGAGACCTCGGTGATGAGGCGCACCGGGCGGTCGTAGAAGATGTAGTTCCAGGCCCAGTTGAGCAGCACGACTGCCTTGCTGCGGAAGGTGATGATGTACGCGAGGTGGACGAACAGCCACATCAGCCAGCCGATGAAGCCGTCCATCCGGATCGGTCCGAGCTGTACCACGGCGTGGTTTCGGCCCACCGTGGCCATGGTGCCCTTGTCACGGTAGCGGAACCTCGTGGCCTGCCCACCGCCGAGCTGAGCGATCACGTTTCGCGCGGCGTGCGTCCCCTGCTGGATCGCAACCGGCGCGAGCATCGGCAGCGTCGTGCCCCGATCGTCCAGCTCGGCCATGTCGCCGATCACCTGCACCTCGTCGTGCCCCGGCAGTTGCAGCGTCGGCCGCACCGCCACCCGCCCGAGCCGGGCAACCTGCGCTGTGAGCTGTTCACCGAGCGCCGATGCGCGCACGCCGGCGGTCCAGATCACCGTCGCCGCCTCGATTGCGGTGCCGTCGTCGAGCGTGACCCCGCGGTGGTCGGCGTGGGCCACCGTGCGTCCGAACATCAGCTCCACTCCGCGACGGCGGAGCACCGTCTGCGCCTTGGCGGCCAGCCGCGGATGGAAGGCGTCGAGCACCCTCGTGCGGCCCTCGATGACGATCACCCGGACCGGCCTGAAATCCAGCCGCGGGAAATCCTTGGGCAGGAGATGGCTGAACAGCTCACTGAGCGCGCCCGCGTACTCGACGCCGGTGGGCCCGGCGCCGGCGATGACAAACGTCAGCAGCCGGCGGCGCTGGCTGTCCTCGGTGCACTCGGCCGCACGCTCGAATCGCTCGAGCACGTCCCCTCGCAGCGTCAACGCGTCGTTGAGTCCCTTCAGCCCGAGGGTGTGGGCGGCGATGTCCTCGTGGCCGAAGTGGTTGGTCGCCGCCCCCGCCGCGACGATCAGGTGGTCGTAGGTCAGCGCACCGGCGTCGGTCTGAACTTGGCGTCGCTCGAGGTCGATCGCGCGTACCTCGTTCATGTGCACGTCGCAGTTGCGCTGGTGGCGCAGCAGCGTTCGCACCGGGTGAGCGATCTCGGATGGGTCGAGCAAGCCCGAGGCGACCTGGTACAGCAACGGCTGGAAGAGGTGGTAGTTGTGCCTGTCGACGACCAGCACGTCGGCGTCCGCCCCGCGCAGCGCACGCGCCGCGCTGATGCCGCCGAAGCCGGCCCCGACGATGACCACGCGCGACCGCGTCACCTTCCCGTGCCTCCCGCTGTGGGCGCCTACTCGCGCGCCGTCACGGTACTCGCGTCGGCGCCGCCGATGTTCGGCACCGACCGGCGCTCGGGGATGCGGGTTCCACGCACGCGCACGGCGATGACGCCGCCCACCGCCGCGGCAACGCTGACGCCTCCCGCAGCCAGGCAGTACGCCCAGGTTCCGTACTGCCCGCAGAGCCAGCCGGTGAACAAGCCACCGAGCGGCGCGGTGCCGAAGAACACGTAGCCGTAGAGGGATAGCACGCGCCCGCGCAGCCGGTCGGGCACGACCATCTGTAGCGACGAGTTGCTCTGCGACCCGTAGACCGAGAACGTGAAGCCGGTGAACACCAGGATCACGCACGCCAGCCACACGGTGGTGACCGGGGCCAGCAGCAGCAGGGACGCCCCGAAACCGAGGGCGCTGGCGAGCATCCAGGTCAGGCTGGCGCGCGACAGCGAGGCTGAGGTCAGCGCACCCACCAGCGCGCCGCCGCCGAATGAAGCGCTGAGGATGCCGAACACCTCCGGTCCCGACGCCAGCGTGTGCGCGGTCAGCACCGGTAGCAACACGTTGAAGTTGATCGCCAGGGTCGCGATCACGAGCATGACCATCAGCACAAGGCGGACGCTGGGGGTGCGCCACGCATACGACAGCCCCTCGCCGACGCCGCGAAGCAGCGTTGGCCGCGAGGTGCCGCGGTCGATCGCGTGGAGCTCGCTGTCGCGCATCAGCAGCAGGGCACCCACCACCGCGATGTAGGTGATCGCGTTGATGAGGAAGCACACGCCCACCCCGCTGGTGGCGATCAGGACGCCGGCGATCGCCGGGCCGACCACGCGCGAGACGTTGAAGAGGCTGGAGTTGAGCGCGATCGCGTTGGGCAGCTCTCGGCGGCCGACCATCTGGATGGTGAACGCCTGTCGCACCGGGGTGTCGAGGATGAGGACGCAGCCCATCGCCCCGGCAAGGAGGAAGACCTCCCACACCTGGGCGCTGTGGGTCAGGGCAAGACCGGCGAGCGCGGCCGCCACCGCCATCGAGGCGAGCTGGGTGAAGACCAGCGTCCGGCGCGCGTTGAGCCGGTCCGCCAGCGAGCCGCCGAAGAGGCCGCCGATCGCATAGGGGCCGAACTGGCAGAGTGACAGGGCCCCGACCGCAAAGGCGGAGCCGTGGGTGAGCTGGAGCACGAACCATGCCTGGGCCACGTTCTGCATCCAGGTTCCGCTGAGCGACACCACCTGGCCGCCGAAGTACAACCGGTAGTTGCGATGGCGCCTCAGCGACGCAAAGGTGCGCGAGGACGCAGTCGCGATGCTCATGTCCGCTCCACCAGGGCGCTGAGGCCGTCGATCGCGGCGTCGATGGCGCGGAGCTGCTCGGCGGGAAGGTCGCGCAGGCCCGCCGCAAGCCACGCCGTACGGCGTGACCGCACCGCGCGCAGCACGCGCTGGCCCTCGGGGGTGTTGGTGAGCCCCACCCGGCGGCGGTCGCCCTCGCCGCTGCGGCTGCGGGTCACCAGGCCGGCGGCCTCGAGGCGGTCGATGTGATTGGAGATCGAGGGTGCTGAGGTGCCCTCCCGCGTCGCCAGCTCGGCGACACCGATCCCCGGCGTCTTGCCGATCAATGAGAGCAGCGACACCTGACTGCTGCCGACACCGAGCGCGTGCAGCTCCCGGCGCAGGTGCCTGTTGAGGTGCAGCAGGACGGGGCGCAGGTGGTTGGCCACCACCACCGGATCGAGGGCCTGCGCATCCGTCGCGGCTGCCGGCCGGGCCCTGTCGATCACCGCTTCGTCCACCATGTCCTTAGATGATTATAGAGGCTAACTATCTTCTCAGCAAGCCTCCGTCACCGTTCTGATGCGACCATGCGGGCGTGAACCGCTTGGGATCGCGCCCCGGCCGGCGCGGGGAGGGATTGGGGCGCGGTCCGCGCCACGCCGTGGCCCTGGTGCTCGGCGTGATCGCCGGGCTGATCTGGACCGAGCTGCCTGTTGACGAGCTGGTCACCCACGTCGGTGCCGCCGACCGTCCACCGGCGCAGCACGCGCTGTCCTGGCTCTCAGTGCACGACCGCCGCATCGTCGACGAGTCCGGTCGCACCGTGCTCCTCCGGGGCTTCAACACCTCGACCCTGCTCGAGTCGACGGTGCTGCGCTCGCCGCTCGACGACGAGGACGCCACCATGATGGAGAGTGATGGCTTCGACGTGGTCCGGGTCGCGGTCTCCTGGGGGCGATTGGAGCCGCAGCGCGGCCAGTGGGACCAGAGCTACCTGGATGACATCGCCGACACCGTGCGCATGCTCACGGCCCATCACCTCTGGGTCGTGCTCGACATGCACTTCCTCGACTGGAGCTCGAGCTTCGGCGGCTCGGGCGCGCCGGCGTGGGCGAGCGTGCCGCTGGCGCCCAACCTGCACCTCGGCGTCCTCGGCGACTGGCAGCGCCACCTGTCGCCCGCGGTGAACCTGGCCAACTCGTACTTCTGGGTGTCACCCGACTGGCAGGCCGACTACCTGCGCGCCTGGCAGGTGCTTGCCGAGCGCTTCCGCGCTGACAGCGGTGTCGCGGGCTACGACCTCTACAACGAGCCACACGCCATCCCTCTGCCGCCGGTGCGGTTCGAGAAGGACTTCATGTGGCCGCTGTACGCCCACACCATCGACGCCATCGGGGCGGTGGACCCGAACCACCTGTTCATCGTCGAGGGCCAGTTGCTCTCCGCTTTCGGCACCGCCATCGTTCCCCTGCGGGCGCCCAACCTCGTCTACTCGCCGCATGAGTACACCGGCTCACTGGTGCCGCCCATCTTCGATGGCAACCCGCAACCGCTCGACGACCACGTGCGCCAGAGCGCCAACGAGGCCTTCCGGGTCCCAGGAGCGCTGTGGATCGGTGAGTGGGGGATGTCGGCGACGCAGTCCCAGGCCACCACCTGGATCGATGACGCCCTGGCCGCGTTCACCGCCGCCGGGGCGGGCTGGGCCTGGTGGCAATGGCGCGAAGACTCACCCTGGGGCGTCCGCGACACCGCCGGCCACACCAACCTCACCCTCCTCGACCACCTCGCCCGGCCTTACCTGGCGGCGGCACCCGCCGGCGTGTCGGTCGCGGTGCCGGCGGCCGCCGGCGTCACGCTGGCGCTGACCGTCGACCCCACCTACGGCGGCGCCGACATCGAGGTGTCCTACCCTGCGCTCCATCATCCGCCGCAGGTGAGCTCGACGTGCGCAGCGGTCTCGAGCCGGTGGGATTCGACCACCTCACGATTGGTGATCAGCGCCGCGGGTGGCGGGCCGTGCACGATCGCAACCAACTGAGGTCATGTACGCGCCGTGCTGGGGCAAGGTGGCGTAGAGACATGAGGAGTACATCCAGGCCCTCGCCGCCTGCCCGATCTGACCGGTCACCCGGTGGGCACGCGCAGGAAGCTCTCCGCGCTGCGCCCCTCGCCGAGCCCGTTCTGCTCCGCGTTCAGCCTCGCCCAGCCGCGGATGCGTTCGGCCAGGTCGTCCCAGTTGTCGTACTGGCTGGCATGGCAGTGCAGCGCCGCCAGCTTGCGATCGATGGTGTCGGTGATGTCCACCACCGTGTCTCCCTGCGCCATCGCCATCAGATAGATCTCCGGCACAGTGTGCGGCTCGAGTCCCTCCTTCTCGAGCAGGTCTATGTGGGCGAACGGGTTGCGCGAGTCGGGATACACCGCCGACAGCGCCGCCTCACCCGCGGCCAGGTGGTCGGGGTGGCTGGCGAAGATGCGCTGGTAGTTGCGCTCCGGTGACTGCGT
>CATPCA010000381.1 GCA_955652545.1 Candidatus Dormiibacterota bacterium | reverse complement strand
GACCAGCTGGGTGCGCTGGTCGCGACGGATCCCGGCCACGAGCGAGAGGTCGTCCGCGGTGCGCCACTCGGCCGAGCAGCGGTCGTTCCAGTCGCAGTACTGACATGCCGCCACCGGGTCCGGCGCCGTGTGCTCCAGCCCGACGTCGACGGCGGTGACGAAGCGGTCGCGAACGGCGGCGAGGTACGACGAGATCTCCGCGTATGGAAACGACTCGACGGTGTCATCACCGAGGACGACGTGGAGGCGGTGCGGCGCCCGACCCTGGAGACGCGCGATCTGGCGCGTGTACTCGCCGAGCTGCAGCAACGCGCCGGCGGTGGTGGTGCGAGCCAGCTTGGTGTCGTATGCCTCATAGCTCCACGACCCCAGCGCGCTCGGTGTCTCGACGCGGCAGACGAAATCCGCATGGCCGCGCCAGCGCCCGTCGAAGAAGCTGGCCTGGTAGATGACGTCGGCCCCCTCACGCATCGCCGCCAGTGTCTCCGCCTCGGCCGCGTGCAGCCCCGCGATGGTGCCGTCCGAACGCTCGATCTGCACGACCGTGGCGACGCGTCCTGTGAGCGTGGCCAGGTAGCGCTGCTCGTGCAGCTCCCCGTGCGCACGCAGCACTTTGATCAGAGGATCGTCACGGCGCACGGACGCGAGGTTGCCACGCGCCACCTCGCGGTCCAGGTAGGTGCGGTGCTCGCACCCGGTGAAGCCGACAAGGTCGGTCGGGCTGAGGACGAGAACGCCGTCGATGAGTTGCACGAGCCCAATGGTGACCACACGCCAGGACAGCTGTCTGTCGTCCGTCGCAGGGCAGACGCGCGGGGATCACCAATCGGTAAGGGAGAGCGCGCTACCCTGACCGCGATGAACCGAACCACGCCTGCCGAGCGCGACCGGGCCCAGCGGCGCGTGCGCGCCATCACCATGGCCACCGCGGCGGGGGCGGGTGTTCTCACCCTCGGCGGCGCCGCCGTTGCGGCAGGAACGCTCGGCGGTCGCACGGTCTCGTCCCCGCAGACGACCCAGGCCGTCCCCACCCAGGACCCGGGCACCGGCCTGCAGCAACCCACCCAGCCCCCCGGCGACGGCTCCGGGCTCGGCGGTGGCGGGGGCGTGCCGATCACATCTGGCGGCTCCTAGGCCGTGATCAGCGCCGGGTGGCGCGCCCTCGGAACCTCGGTGGTCGTTGCCGTGACCGACGCGGCGGCACTGCCCGCCGCCCGCGAGGTGGTCACCGCAGAGATCGCAGCGCTCGACCTCGCCTGCAGCCGCTTCCGTGAGGACTCCGACCTGAGCCGGCTCAACGCCGCCGCCGGGCTGCCGGTGCTCGTCAGCCCGCTGCTCGCACAGGCGATCCGCGTTGCCCTGCGAGCGGCGCGCCTGACCGATGGCGACGTCGACCCGACCGTTGGCAGCTGCATGGCCGCCATCGGCTACGACGCCGACTTCACCGCCATCGGGCCCGATGGTCCTCCACTGCCCGGGCTGCCCCAGCCGGCGCCGGGGTGGGCATCGGTGAGCATCGGCGACGACCCCGCGCTGCTCAGGCTGCCGCTGGGGACCTCGCTCGACCTCGGCGCCACCGCCAAGGCGCTGGGCGCCGACCGGGCAGTGGCGGCAGCGCACGCAGCCTGCCGGTGTGGTGTGCTCGTTGGGCTGGGCGGCGACATCGCCGTCGCGGGGACGCCTCCGGGCGGAGGCTGGCCGGTGCGCGTCGCCGACGACCACGCCGCCCCCGCCGAATCCCCGGGCCAGCGCATCACGCTGAGCGGCGGCGGCCTGGCCACGTCGAGCTCCACCGTTCGGCACTGGCGGCGCGGTGGCGCTGAGCTGCACCACATCGTCGATGCGCGCACCGGGGCACCGGCGGCCTCCCCCTATCGAACCGTCAGCGTCGCGGCTGCGACGTGCGTGGATGCCAACACGGCGAGCACGGCCGCCATGGTGCGCGGCGCGCGGGCCGCCGACTGGCTGGAATCGACCGGCCTACCCGCACGGCTCGTTGCCCTCGACGGCATCGTCATCCACCTCAATCACTGGCCGCAGGCCGCGGAGATGGCCGCTTGATCGCGGCCGCCGGGCCCACTCCTCTCTGGTACGCGGCTCGCAGCACCGGTTACGTGAGCCTGCTCATGCTCACCGCGATCATGGTGCTCGGCATCGTCACGTCGATGCGCTGGGCGAACCGGGACTGGCCGCGCTTCATGAGCCAGGCAGTGCACCGCAACGTCTCGCTGATGGTGCTCGTCTTCCTGGCCATCCACATCCTCGCCTCCACCATCGACCCCTTCGCGGGGATCAGCGTCCTCAACAGCGTGGTCCCCTTCACCGGTTCGTACCGGCCGTTGTGGCTCGGGCTCGGCGTCGTATCCATCGAGTTGCTGGTTGCCCTCACGGTCACCAGCCTGCTCCGTCAGCGCATCAGCTTCACGGTGTGGCGCGTCGTCCACTGGGCGGCCTACGCGTGCTGGCCGCTGGCACTGCTGCACACGCTGGGCACCGGCAGCGACGTCCGCTCCTGGTGGGCGATCATCGTCAGCCTCGCCTGCGTCGGCGTGGTGCTGATGGCGATCGCCTGGCGGCTGTTCGGGGCGGCGGCAGCCGTGCGGATGCCCGTGCGCCTGTTCGGGTTGGCGCTCACCGCCGCCGCCACGATGGCGTTGCTCGGCTTCGCCGTCGCGGGGCCGCTGCACAGTGGTTGGGCGAAGGCCGCGGGCACGCCGGACCGTTTGCTTGCGATCACGGCCACCGACAACCCGTCGGGCGGCACCCCCGCGCCGAGCGTCGCACTGCCGCCCGGGCTGCACGACCCCGTGAGCGGGTCAGTGGTCCAGGGCGCCAACGACACCACCGTGCAGCTCTCCGACGCCCGTGACGCCAACCTGCACATCACCATCTCGGTGGCGGCGCAGGCGGCCAACGGGAAGCTCAGCATCACCGAGGGGGGCGCCACTGTGTGCAACGTGACCGCCGCGGTGGCGCAGGACGTCCAGGCCTCCTGCGGCAAGACGGCCGTCGACATCAGCCTGACCCGGCAGGCTGACGGCACGGTCGCCGGCCAGCTCGTCACCCAGGCGCTCGCACAGTGATCGCCGGCGCCGCCGGCATCCGGCTCTTCGACGGCCCGTCGATCGCTGCGGGACCGGAATCGCTGGCCGAGCACGAGGTGCGGCTGGGCCCGCGGCCGAAGTTCGGTGGCGGTGACCTGATCGCAATCGTCGACGCCGCGGAGCTGCGTGGCCGCGGCGGCGCCTCGTTTCCCACCGCTCGAAAGTGGGCGGCCGTGCGCGAACGGTCCCGCGGCAACGCCGTCGTGGTCGCCAATGGTGCGGAGACCGAACCGCTCAGCGACAAGGACCGGGCGCTGATGACCGCCCGACCACACCTCGTCCTCGACGGAGTGCTCCTTGCTGCGGAGGCTGTGGCCGCGGCGCGGGCCGTGCTGTACGTCTCGCGCGCCCACGAAGATGCCGTGCAGGCGATGACGGCGGCGATCGCCGAGCGCCGGGCCTCCGACCTGTCCATACCGGTGACCGTGGTCCGCGCGCCCCACCGGTACGTCGCGGGCGAGGAGACCGCCGCCATCGCCCATCTCAACGGCGGTGCTGCCAGGCCCACGATGGTGCCGCCGCGTCCGTTCGATCGCGGCGTGGACGGACGCCCGACGGTGGTCCAGAACGTCGAGACGCTCGCCCACGCCGCCGTGATCGCGCGCCATGGCGCCGACGCGTATCGCCGTGCCGGCGCCGCGGGGGCGGCCGGGACCGTCCTGGTCACCATGGCGGCCGCCATCCATTCCCCCGGTGTGTACGAGCTGGCGGGAGGCTCGACGATCGCCCAGGCCGTGAGTGCCGGTGGCGGTGCCACCACGTCGGTGGCCGCTGTTCTGGTGGGCGGGTACTTCGGCCGCTGGGTGACCGCCGAGGACGCCTGGGACCTGCGGCTCGGCGTGGATGTGCCGCTTGGGAGTGCCGCGCTGGCGATCTTCCCCCACGGCCGGTGCGGCGTCGCGCAAACGGCCGCGCTGGTCGGCTTCCTGGCTCGCGAGAGTGCGCGCCAGTGCGGCCCCTGCGAGCATGGCCTCGCGTCGCTGGCGGGCACGACCAACGAGCTCGCCACCGGAAAGGCGAAGCCACGCGACGTCGAGCGACTGCAACGCTGGATCGCGCAGATCGCGGGTCGCGGCGCCTGCCATCATCCTGACGGCGCCCTGGTGCTGCTCAGCAGCGGGCTTCGCGTGTTCGCCGCCGACGTCAACACCCACCTCCGCCGTGGACGCTGCGATCGCGACCCGACGACGCTGTTGCCCGCCCCCGACTGGACGATTCGCACCCGATGAGCAGCCAGGTCCGCGTCAACCCGATCCTGTGTGACGCCTACGGGATGTGTGCGGAGCTGCTTCCGGAGCGGATCACCCTCGACGACTGGGGCTATCCCATCATCGACAGCAAGCCGATGAGCGGTGAGCTCCTCGAGCTCGCCCACAAAGCCGTCGCGGCCTGCCCGATGGCAGCGCTGCGGCTGGCGGCCAGGGACGAGCCGAGCCGCTGATCTCTTCGCTCTCTGTCAGCGCTGGAGGCGCGCCTCCTCGGCGGCTTGCGCAGACCGCCCGAGGATGCGGTCGAGCAGGCCGAGGAACTCGGCCACCCGCGCCGGCTTGGTCAGGTACGCCTCGGCCCCGGCAGCGAGGAGCCGGTCCACCTGCCGTTCGGTGGCGTCGGCGCTGTAGATGACGACCGGGACCTCGGCGGTGCGCGGATCGTGGCGAAGGAGCTTGATCACCTCTTCGCCGTTGATGTCAGGCAGGTGGAGGTCGAGGATGACCAGGTCCAGGTGGTGCTCGTGTGCCAGCTCGACGGCCATGCCACCCTGCATCGCGGTGAGCAGCCGCACGTTGGGCCGCAGCGCGAAGATCGATTCGACCAGCGCGACGGTGGCAAGGTTGTCCTCGACGTAGAGGACGGTGCACTCCGCCGCGACGTGCCGCAACACCGCCGGCGCTGATGCCCGGACCAGGGCAGCCGCGTCCGTGCTGGTCGCGCGCTGCAGCCGGACGGAGAACGTTGCACCCTCGCCCTTGACGCTGTGCAGCGCGATGGTGCCGCCCATCGCCGTGATGAGCTGGCGGCAGAGGGCCAGCCCCAGGCCGGTCCCCTGGACGTGGCTGCGTTCCGCGCCGAGGCGCTCGAACGGCTGGAACAGCAACCGCTGCTCTGCTTCGGTCAGGCCGGGCCCGTCGTCGGTCACCTCGATCATCACGTCCTGGTCAGTGGCGCCGGCGCCGACAGAGACATGGCCGTCCGCGTCCCCGTACTTGATCGCGTTGCTGAGGAGGTTGAGCAGCACCTGGTTGAGTCGCTGCCGGTCGGCGCTCACGAACACGCCGTCGCCCACCTCGGCGCGGACCGAGAGCTCGATGCCGCGCTCCTCGGCCGCCGGGGCCACCAGTCCCACACACTCCTGGAGCGCCGCGTGGACATCGACAGGCTGGAGCGACAGGCTCTCGCGGCCGGACTCGATGCGAGCGATGTCGAGGACGTCGTTGACGAGGCTGAGCAGGTGCGAGCCGGCGCGCTGGATGGCGTCGAT
>CATPCA010000380.1 GCA_955652545.1 Candidatus Dormiibacterota bacterium | reverse complement strand
TTCTTCCTCGACACCGGCGCCAACCAGTTCGCGCCCAGCTACAACCTCTTCGGCAACGTCGCCTCCGGGCTCGACGTGGCCAGGAAGATCGTCCGGGCCGACGTCATGCAGACGGTCACGGTCGCCGTGCAGCAATGACCGCCCCGCGATCCGGTGGGACCTCCGCGGAGTGGCGTGAGCGCGCCGAGCGAGTCCTGCCGGGCGGGGTCAGCAGCCCGGTGCGGGCCTTCACGGCGGTCGGCGGCGACGCGCCGGTCATCGCCAGAGCCAGTGGTGCGCACCTGGTCGACGAGGACGGCATCGAGTACGCGGACTTCATCCTTGCGTACGGGCCCCACATCCTCGGCCATGGACATCCCGCCGTCGTCGCGGCCCTGCGCGAGCAGGCTGGAAGGGGCACCGCTTTCGGCGCCACCACCGCGCTCGAGGTCGAGCTGGCAGAGAGGATCACGGCGGCGATGCCGTCGATGGACATGGTGCGGTTCGTCAACTCGGGGACGGAGGCTTCGATGTCGGCCCTGCGGCTGGCGCGCGCCGTCACCGGGCGCGACCGGGTGGTGAAGTGCGCCGGCGGCTACCACGGCCACGCGGATGCGTTCCTGGCGGCCGCCGGGTCGGGCGTGGCCACCCTCGGCCTGCCCGGCTCACCCGGGGTGCCGGCGGCGGCGGTCGCGGACACCATCGTGGTGCCGTACAACGACGTGGCCGCCGTGGCCGCGGTGCTCGACGGCGAAGGTGACCGTATCGCGGCGCTGATCGTCGAGCCCGTGGCCGGCAACATGGGCTGCGTGCTGCCGGCCGAGGGGTACCTGGGCGCGCTGCGCGCGCTGACCGCGAGCCGCGGCGTCCTGCTCATCTTCGACGAGGTCATGACCGGCTTCCGGGTGGCGTACGGAGGCGCCCAGCAGCTGTACTCGGTCCGCCCCGATCTCACCTGCCTCGGCAAGGTGATCGGTGGTGGGCTGCCGGTCGGGGCGTTCGGCGGACCGCGGGCGTTGATGGAGCGGCTTGCCCCGACCGGGGACGTCTACCAGGCCGGGACGCTGTCGGGGAACCCGCTGGCGATGGCCGCGGGATGCGCGGTGCTCGACGAGTTGAAGAACGGTGACGCCTACGCGCGGCTCGAGGCCCTCGGCATGACCCTGGCCCGCGGCTTGGAGCAGGCTGCCACCGCCGCGGACCTGGCGTGCGCGGTGAATCGGGCCGGCAGCATGCTGACGCCGTTCATCGGCACGGCCGCCGTCGACGATTACGCCCAGGCGAGCAGGGCAGACACGGCCGCCTTCTCGCGCGTCCACGCGGCGTGGCGCGCCGGTGGCGTGTTGTGGCCGCCCTCCCAGTTCGAGGCGGGATTCATCTCGACCGCGCATCTCCCTGCTGACATCGACCGCGCCATCGAGGGCTTTGCCGCCGGCCTCCGCGCGGCGCCGATCACGTCGCCCGCCATGTCATCCGCCGCCGGATCGTCTGCGTAGATAGGAGCAGCGTCTCAGCGAGTCCTCAGGGATTCGCCAGATGCGATGCTAGACTCGGCAGACGCCTCGCAAGAGGCCCCGGACGGTGACCCGGCCGGTGACACACGGAGGTTCTTCCAGATGCCGTTCTTCAACGGCGGTCACATTTGGCTCATCGCCATCGTTCTCGTCATCGTGCTGATCATCTGGGGTCCTGGAAAGCTTCCCGATGTCGGGGCCGGCATGGGTCGTGCCATCCGCGAGTTCCGCAAGGCATCGGCGGAGACCAGGGAGGAGTTCTCCAAGGCCAGCCGGACCGATACGACGGAGCCCGCGGCGACCACGCCCGCGCCACAAGTGGCAACCCCGGCGCAACCGGCCCCGGTGGGCGGTGGCACCGTGCCAGTCCCGGCCGATCACGTTGCCGGCGAGGGCGACTCCACAACCGCGAGCTGAGTGACCGCCTTCTCACCGAGGCGTTGAGAGGTGCAGGGAGTGGCCGGCGACGAGCGCCGCATGACCATCGTCGAGCACCTCGAGGAGCTCCGGCGGGTGCTGATCATCTCGGCGATCGCCTGGCTGGTCGCCACCGTGGCGGCGTTCGTCTTCCACGGGGCGATCTTCGCGTTCCTGCTGCACCCGCTGGGCACCGTGCTCAACAAGACCAACAACCACCTCACGTCGACCGCGATCTTCACCAGCCCCACCGAGGGCCTGACGATCCCCATCAAGATCTCGGCGATCGTCGGCGTCATCGGCGCCCTGCCGGTGATCCTCTGGCAGCTGTGGGGCTTCGTCGCGCCGGGCCTGCGACCGGTCGAGAGGAAGTTCGTCGGACCGTTCATCGCGTCGGCGTTCCTGCTCTTCGCGGCGGGCTCGGCTTTCGCGTACTTCGTGATGCCGATCGGGCTCAACTTCCTGGCGACGTTCCTCGGCAGCAGCGCCGTCTACCTGCCCGACATCAACTCCTACCTGTCCTTCCTGATGCTGCTCATCATCGCCTTCGGCGTCACGTTCGAGCTTCCAGTGGTGATCATCCTGCTCGGCATGCTCGGCATCACCTCGTCGCGCAAGCTGCGTTCCCAGCGCAAGGCGATCTGGGTGGGCATCATCCTCGCCGCCCTGATCGTCACCCCCGGCGCCGACCCCTACACGCCGACGGCGCTGTTCATCCCGTTGATCATCTTCTTCGAGGCGTCGATCCTCATCCTCGACAAGGCGCTGAAGCGCTGAACTGCGCGCGGTGGCGCGGACACTACACTCCGTGCCCATGCGCCCTGATGGCCGTGCCCCGGACCAGCTGCGCCCCACGTCGATCGAGCTCGGCGCGCTGCCCTATGCGGAGGGCAGCGCGCTGATCACGGTCGGCGACACACGCGTTCTCTGCGCTGCGAGCGTCGAGGAGCGCGTACCCCCGTTCCGCAAGGGGAGCGGGCGCGGGTGGGTCACCGCGGAGTACGCGATGCTGCCGCGCAGCACCATGACGCGCACCGAGCGTGACGGGCGCAAGGGACGCGTCGACGGACGCGTCCAGGAGATCCAGCGATTGATCGGCCGCAGCCTGCGCGCCGCGGTTGACTTCTCCCTCCTCGGGGAGCGCAGCATCTTCATCGACTGCGACGTGCTGGTGGCCGACGGTGGCACTCGCACAGCGTCCATCACCGGGGGGTACGTCGCGCTCGCGCTCGCTGTCGCCAAGTTGCGTGCCGCCGGGCTGGTGAAGCTGGACCCGCTGCGCTGGCAGGTCGCCGCCGTGAGCGCGGGCATCATCGCCGGCGAGCCGCGGCTTGACCTCAACTACCTGGAGGATTCGGCGGCAGACACCGACATGAACTGCGTCGGCAGTGGCGACGGTCGCTTCATCGAGCTACAGGGCAGCGCCGAGCTCGAGCCGTTCTCGCGCGGTGAGATGGACAGCATGCTCGGCCTCGCCGCGACGGGCATGCAGGCGCTGTTCAGCATCCAGTCGGAGGCGCTCGGCCGCGCGTGAGCGCCGGTGTCGCGTTTGACCGGACCGGGCGCGAGCTGGTCATCGCCTCCAACAACGCGGCGAAGATCACGGAGTTCGTACGCCTGCTCGCCGGCTCGCCATGGCTGGTGCGCTCGCTCGAGCAGGTCGGCTTCGTCGGCCAGATCCACGAGCCCGGGCCGACGTACGCCGACAACGCGCTGGCCAAGGCGGCGACGGCCAGCTCCGCGCTGGGGCTGCCCGCGCTCGGCGATGACAGCGGCATCGAGGTCGAAGCCCTGCACGGTTGGCCGGGGCCGGCATCGGCGCGATGGCTCGGCGCTGACGCCACCGACGAGGACCGGGTGGCGGCCCTGCTCGCCGAGGTGAACCGGCGGACCCCGGACGATCGCCACGCCCGCTATGTCTGTGCCCTCGCCCTGTCGCGCCCCGGCGCGGAGCCCATCGTTGCGCACGGCGAGTGCCACGGCGTCATCGTCGAACCGCGCGGCGCCAACGGCTTCGGCTATGACCCGATCTTCCTCAGCGACGACCTCGGCATGACCTTCGGCGAAGCCGGGGAGCGCGCCAAAGACAGCGCCTCCCACCGCGCCCACGCCCTGCGGCGCCTCGCCGAGTCCGGCGTGCTCGATCCCCAGGCGGAAACGGCATAAGGGGCGGTCGGCCCGGGAGCCTCAACTCGCCGCCGAAGCCCGCTCGCGCACAATTCCCAGCCGTGGCACCTCGTCGCGTGGCCCTTTCCTCGCAGTCTGTCCGCCTGCTCATCTCCGTCGCGTCCGCGCTCCTCGTCGGAGTTGTCGCCTTCCTGGCCACGGTCAACCGGACGGAGGTTGCGCGCACGGCTCCGCAAGCGCACGCGCCCGCGGCCACCGAGGTGGTGCCCACGCCGTCGCTGTCGATCGACGATGTTGCTCGCGCAGTGCTCGGCCGGACGGTGACGATCGAGGCCCTGGGAAGCAACGCGGAGGGGCTGGGCACCGGGTGGCTCATCGACGCCAGGGGCGACTTCGTCACCAACGCCCACGTCGTCCAGGGCCAACTGGCGGTGCGCATCCGCGGCCGCGACGGCTCCTCCCACGTGGGGATCGTGGTGGGCGTCGACCGCGACCTCGACATCGCCGTGGTGCGCAGCCGCGACGGGTTTCCCGGCGTGCCCTTGGCGCCGCTGACCACGCTTCTCAGCGGCCTGCCCCAGCCGGTGGTGGTCATCGCCAGCAGCCACGCCACCGGGCACGGCGATATCACGTTCGAGTCGGCCACGGGCGTGCAGTCGGACGTCCCGGTCACCAGCGACACCACCACCGGTCAGCCCCCGGTGACCACCGACTACCACGACATGCTCGTCCTCAACGGCGGAATCATCTACCCGGGCAACAGCGGGGGACCGGTCCTCGACAGCAGCGGGCGCGTGGTCGGCATCCTCACGCTGGCGAGCAAGTCCACCGCCCAGGCCTACGCCATCCAGCTGAGCCGCGTGATCGCCGAGCTGCGCACCTTCGCCGCCCGGTGAGCAACGCATGAACGCTTCAGAGAACCCGCGATCGGGTACGGTGAAGGCACCGTGAACGAGTACGACATCGCCATCATCGGAGCCGGTCCCGCCGGCCTGACCGCTGCCCTCTACGCCGGCCGAAGCAAGGTCCGCGCCGTGGTCATCGAGGCCAAGGCCCCCGGGGGTCAGCTTCTCAACACTGAGCTGATCGAAGACTATCCCGGTTTCCGGAGCATCCTCGGTGGCGAGCTCGCCGCCGCCATGCTTGCCCAGGCCGAGCACTTCGGCACGGAGATGGTCTATTCCCCGGCCACCCGAATCCACGTCGAGGCGGATGGGATGAAGGTCGTCGAGACCGAAGCGGGCGACTACCGCGCCCCGGCCGTCATCGTGACCGCCGGTGGAAATCCCCGCAAGCTCGACGTGCCCGGCGAGATCGAGCTGGCGGGGCGGGGCGTGTCCTACTGCGCCGTCTGTGACGGCGCCTTCTTTCAGGGCCTGGAGCTTGCCGTGATCGGAGGTGGCGACGCCGCCGTCGAGGAGGCGGTCTTCCTGACCCGCTACGCCACCAAGGTGACGCTGATCCACCGCCGCGAGGAGTTCCGTGCCCAGCCCATCCTCATGGACGAGGCGCGCAACCACCCCAAGATCGAGATCCTGGTCAACAAGATGGTTGAATCGATCAACGGCGAGCACAAGGTGAGCCACATGCGCCTTCTCGACACCGTCACCGGTGCGCGCTCGCGGCTCGAGGTCGGCGGCGTGTTCATCTTCGTCGGGTTCATCCCCAACACGACGCTGATCGATGCCCACGTCGAGCACGACAAGGGCGGCTACTACCTCACCGACCCCATGACCATGATGACCAGCGTGCCCGGAATATTCGCCGCGGGTGATGTGCGTGCCCAGCTCACCCGCCAGATCACCACGGCAGTCGGCGACGCCACCACCGCGACCCTGGCCGCCAGCAAGTGGGTGGAGGAGCGCGCGCGCGGCCACGAGGATGTCGCCCTGGAGATCATGGTCGAGGCCGCGGCGGACGGCGGCTGGGTGGCGTGAGCATCGTCACCCGCCACGGCGACGGCGGCGAGACCAGCCTTCTCTACGGCGGTCGCGTTCCCAAGGACGACCTTCACACAGAGGCGTACGGGGCGCTGGACGAGGCGATCTCAGCCCTCGGCCTGGCTCGCGCCCTCTGCGCAGACAGCGTGCTTGCCGGCCGGATCCTCGACCTGCAGCGTGACCTGTCCACCGTCGGCGCGGAGCTGGCCACGGCCACGCCGGACCGCGAACTGCTGGCCAAGCACTTCGCCACCGTCAGGCCGGCCATGATCGAGGCGCTCGACGCCGAGGTGCATGACCTCGAGGCGCGCGTCCAGCTGCCCAAGGGCTTCGTTATCCCCGGGGGCACGCCGGTGGCAGCCGCATTGGACCTGGCTCGAACGGTCGTCCGGCGTGCCGAGCGCCGCGCCGTGACGCTGGACCGAGCGGGCGGCCTCGCCAATGCCGAGGTGCTCCGCTACCTCAACCGGTGCTCTGACCTGCTCTTCATGCTCGCTCGCGAGGCGGAGGGGGAGGCGCTCGTCGCCAAGTGAGCCGCGGCGTCGGCGCGGAGTCGCGCCGAGTGGGGAGTGAGACCGTCGGGCCTTGCTCGACGGTCGAGAGGGGCGCATCGCCCCTCTGTCAAAAGAGGGGGACCCCACGCGGCCTGCCGCGTGGGGCTAGTGCGGGTACCG
>CATPCA010000379.1 GCA_955652545.1 Candidatus Dormiibacterota bacterium | reverse complement strand
TACACCGCCGACAGCGCCGCCTCACCCGCGGCCAGGTGGTCGGGGTGGCTGGCGAAGATGCGCTGGTAGTTGCGCTCCGGTGACTGCGTGACCACGCGTATCGGCTTGCGCTGGCGGATCACCCGGGTGATGTCGCGGCGCAACTCGATGGAGGGCTGCACCTGTCCGTCAGGGTGGCCGAGAAAGGCGATGTCTGTGACCCCGACGACCGCGGCGGCGGCAGTCTGCTCCTCACGCCGGATCCGAGCCATCTCCGCGCGCGAGATCGACCGGTCGGATCCTCCCGCGTCGCCGTCGGTGATGATGCAGTACGACACCTCGCGACCCTCCGACGTCCACCGCGCGGTGCTGCCCGCACACCCGAAGTCGCAATCGTCGGGATGGGCGACGACCACGAGGATGCGATCGACTGCGTCGGGTTCAGGCACGAGGGTGGATGGTAGCCGAGCCTCTCCGCGCGCCGGACCGCTGATGCACGCGGCGCAGAACGCGCGTCTGCGGCTACCGTGGAGCACAGATGCGCATCCCCACGCGTGCCGACCTCACCGCGCTGCTGCTGCGCCCGCTGCCCTACACCAAGCGGCGCATCCCGATCGACGACCCCGACCCCGACCCCGGGCTGTTCGGACCGGGCTCCGTGACCTGGGAGGTGATGGCCGAGCCACTGCTCATGCTCGGTGCCGGCCGCGCGCTGCTGATGCAGGCCGCTCATCCGCTGGTCGCCGAGGGCGCCATCGACCACAGCTCGTACGCCACCGACCCGTTCGCACGCTTCGAGCGCACCGTCGAATGGGTGACCGTCGTCTGCTATGGCACCACCGCCGAAGCACGGCGCGCCTCGGCAGCGGTCAACAGGCTGCATGTCCCCGTGCAGGGCAGCCTCCGCCGCAGCCACGCCACGTCTCAGGTCCGCGGCGGCGCCAGATACAGCGGCCGCGACCCCGACCTGCTCCTCTGGGTGCACGCGACGTTCGTCGACACCATGCTCGTCTCCCACGACGCGTTCGTGGGGGGTTTGTCGACCGCCGACGCCGACACCTTCGTGCGCGAATGGGGCGCCGTCGCGGCGCTGATGGGCGTGCCTGCTTCGCGGCTGTGGCCCGACCGCTCCGCGCTGCGCGCGTACGTCGATGAACGTGTCGCCACCGGCGTGGTGGCGCCGGGCGCGGGGTCGCGGCTGGTGGCGCAGACCGTGCTCGATCCGCCGGCGTCGTCGGCGCAGGCACGGGCAGCCTTCGCCGTCCTCGCCTTCACCACGGTCGGCCTCCTTCCCTCGGCGGTCCGCAGCGGTTATCGGATCGGCTGGACACCGGCCCACACGGCGGCGCACGCCGCGATGCGGCTGTCGGTGCGACGGCTGCGACCGGCCCTGCCCGAGCGGCTGCGCCACTCGCCGGTGTACGACCTCGCCATGGACCGTACCCAGGGACATCCCCGCCGGGGCAGCGAGATCGCCTAGCTTCTACTCGACGTTCTCGAGGTCGATCGGCCGCATGTTGAACACCATCGACTTGAGCCGCGTTATCGCCTCGATCGAGAAGCGCACACCCTGTGTGCCCATGCCGCTCGACTTGGTGCTGCCGGCTGCTGCATGCGGGCGGCCTCGAGGGGCGCCAAACCAGGGATGTGCTAGGCTGAAAGCTGATAGCTGAGGTGTCAGACCAACTCAGCGCACGGGTGTGGGCAACGCGCCGGCCCGCCCTTCCAGGGAGGTGTTCAGATGGATCCTTTCGATCACCGAGAGGAGCGCGTCACCACCGGCACGACCCCGGCCGCCACCCCGGCGGCGACCCCGGCCCCGGCCACCGCCCCTGGCGTCGTCCCCGCTCAGCCCGCCGCGGGACCCTACGTCCCAACACCCGCTCCGACCACGACCACGCGCACCTACGCCAGGCGCACCGGGACCTACTCGGGGAGCAGCCGTCTCGCCCAGTTCGTCTGGCTGGTCGTCGGCATCGTCGATGTCATCCTCGCGCTTGACTTCATCTTCCGCGTCGCCGGCGGGGCCAACACCGGCTTCGCCCACTACGTTTACCGGATCGGCGGTTGGCTCGCCGCCCCGTTCGACGGCATCTTCACCAACACGGCGATCACCAACGGGCGCACCTTGGTACGCTGGGCGGACGTCCTCGCGGTGGTGATCTACTCGCTGGCGGCCCTGGCCGTCGTCAAGCTGGTGCAGATCGTCGCGACCCCCCGAGCCGGCACCCCCGTCTGACCGGGCCACGCGATCGGACTGTCGGTCATCTGCACATGGGCCGGCCGCGGTTGCGTCCGGATCCTGTTTGTTTCCTGGAATGGCTTTGACGGCGATCCGGGCCGGGTGGCCACAATCCGACCGGCAACAGTGAAGGGAGGACACGGCATGAACGACACCGCAGTGGTTGTCTCGGGAGCATCGACCGGGATTGGCCGCGCCACCGCGCTCCATCTCGACTCACTTCGCCTGAGCGTCTTCGCCAGCGTTCGGCGCACCGAGGACGGCGAGGCGTTGCGCCGCGACGCCAGCAACCGGCTGACACCGCTCCGCCTGGACGTCACCGACAGCGCGGACGTGGCCAGGGCGGCGGAGATCGTCGGCGACGCGGTGCG
>CATPCA010000378.1 GCA_955652545.1 Candidatus Dormiibacterota bacterium | reverse complement strand
CGCAGGGCGAGCCAGGCCTCGAGGTGTTCAGCCGCCCGCGTGTAGCGATCGCTGCTTCCGGGCACGTCGTCGGGGAGCTCCTGACCGAAGTCGAGACGCACGACGTTGCGGAGATTGCGGCCGTACAGGGTCTCGCGCTGCTGATCGTCGATGACGTCGTACGGTGGCGCGAGCACGCCGCCCAGGTGCACGACCTCAGGGTTGAAGCGGATTCCGCGGAGGGGCCGGACATCTGCCATGCAGCGAGTCTGAGCGAACCGCCGGCGACGGCGGCGGGATGTGCGATGGGCCGGCGGTGCCTGGCGACGAAATCCGCCGGGAGTTCATCCCCCCGCCTCGGCTCTCCCTTCCTGAAAGGCAGGTGCTCGCTTGTCGCACGGGTGTCCGCCGGCCCACAGGTAAAAACGTGCGGTCAGGGCGATTCCTTGCGCTCAGGCAGGCAAGGCGTTTGCCGGCCCCGGCGCCGAGCCCGAAGCGGGCCCTGGAGCCACCGACACCAGCAGGAGAGCCAACCAGCGCAGGGGGCGGGGCCCGGACGGTGTGAGAGCCGGGCTCTCCCGCCTACAGCCTGACCTGCCGCAGCTGCTCCAGCTTGGCGACCGACGCGAGCCTGTCCAGCAGCTTGCCGTCGATGGGATCATCGATCTCCATCAGCATCACCGCCCGTCCCCGGGGACGGTCGCGCCCCAGTTCGATGCGCGCGATGTTGATGTCGTTGCTGGCCAGAAGCGTCGAGATGGCGGCGATCACCCCGGGGCGGTCCTCATGTTGAACAACCAGGAACGTCCCCGAGGGCTGCATGTCGACCCGAAAATCGTCGATGCGGGTGATTCGTGGGGCCCCGTCGAAGTGGGTCCCGGCCACCAGCAGCCGCTGCTCGCCGACCACCTCGACGAACACCGAGTTGGCATGGTCGACGCTGCGCGTGGTGATGTGCTCGTCGACGTCGACACCCATGGACCGCGCCACCGTCTTGGCGTTGATCGCGTTGACACGGGTGTCGGAGAAGTGCTCGAGCAACCCGCGCAGCACCTCAGCGGTGACCAGCGTGGTGTCGACGCTGGCCAGCTCGCCTGCGTAGCTGCAGACCACACGCTTGACCCCACCACTGCTGAGCTGCGCCGCCAGTGAGCCCATCTTGCGGGCCAGGTCGAGGTAGGGACGCAGCCGTGCCAGCTCCTCGGGGTTCACGGCGGGCGCGTTGACCGCATAGCGCGGCGCACCGCCGCGTAGGTACTCGACGATCTGATCGGCCACGTCGGCGGCGACGTTCACCTGAGCCTCGGCGGTGCTGGCTCCCAGGTGCGGCGTCACCACGATGCCGTCAACGCCGATCAGAGGGTGACCCGCGGGCACGGGTTCGGTGGTGAACACGTCGATCGCGGCCCCGGCCACGATGCCGTTGCGCACCGCATCGGCGAGCGCTGCCTCATCGATGATGCCGCCGCGGGCAACGTTGACGAGCCGCGCGCCCGGACGCATCCGGCGCAGCTCCGCAGCGCCGATGACTCCCCGGGTGTGCTCGGTGAGCGGGACGTGGACTGTGAGGACATCACTCTCGGCCAGGAGCGTGTCCATGTCGACGAGCTCCGCGCCGGCCTGCTCGGCGCGCTCGTGGGTCACCAGCGGGTCATGGGCGAGGACCCGCATGCGAAGCCCCTCCGCAGCGATGCGGGCCACCTCGAAGCCGATCTTGCCGAGCCCGAGCACACCGAGGGTGCGATCGCGCAGCTCCACACCGATGAGCTTGGACCTCTCCCAGCGACCGGCCCGCAGGGAAGCGTCGGCGGCGGGGATGTTCCGGGCCAGCGCAAGCATCATGGCCACGGCGTGCTCGGCCGCGGCAATGGTGTTGCCTGTGGGCGCGTTGAGGACCAGCACACCGTGACGGGTCGCGGCCTCGATGTCGATGTTGTCGACCCCGACCCCGGCGCGGCCGACGACGCGAAGACGCTTGGCTGCTTGGAGCACGTCGGCTGTGACCTTGGTCTCGCTGCGGACGACCAACGCCTCGTATGCCGGGATGCGCTCGATCAGCGCGGCCGGGTCCAGCCCGGTCACGACGTCGACCTCCCCGGCGGCGCGGAGACGCTCCACCCCGTCCGCGGCGATGGGATCGGCGACGAGGATGCGCACCACGTCGCTGTCGTGGCCCAGCGCGGGCGCGTCCGTGGACAGCGGCGCCTCCGTCTGGATGCTCAGCCCACCCCGGCCGGCTGGGCACTGATCTGGACAGTCCGGACCACCGCCTGGGCGGCTGGAACGGCAAGCCCGACACGGCTGCGCATCCCGGTTTCATGAAGGCCCTGCTCCAAGGTGGCGAGGATGCTGTAGACGTCACCCTCGTCGACCATGCCGAGGTGGCCGATGCGGAACACCTTGCCGGAGAGATCGCCCTGCCCGCCGGCGAGCACGAGCCCATGCCGCGTGCGCAACGTGGTGAGCAGTTGCTTGAGGGCATCCGGGCCGTCGACCGGGTTGCGGACGGCGGTCACGGTGTCACTGCGGTGGCCCTCCGCGGCCAGGAATTTCAGTCCCAGCGCATCGATCCCGGCACGGATCATCTGGCCGACCCGGGCGTGTCGCGCCCACACGCTCTCGATCCCCTCCTCGCGCATCATGGCCAGGCCCTCCTGCATGGCGAAGAGTACCGACACCGCCGGCGTCGTGTAGGTCTGCGACTGCTTCTGGTACTTGCGCTCCCGGGCAAAGTCGAGATACCAGCGTGGTGTCGTGGTCTTCTCGGCGCGTGCCAGGGCTGTCTCGCTGACTGCCACCATGGCCACGCCGGGCGGGGCCATCCAGCCCTTCTGCGAGCCGGTGATG
>CATPCA010000377.1 GCA_955652545.1 Candidatus Dormiibacterota bacterium | reverse complement strand
GAACGACAAGGCCCGCCAGAGACCGCATCACCCCGACCGCGGCAAGGTTCAACTCCTGGGCCTGCTTGATGTTGGCGAGGAGCTGCTCCTCAGCGCTGTCGATCACCTCTTGATAGTCAGGCATCGCGACTCTCCTATGTGGCCTCTGGGTCCCATTGTGGGGCCCGCTAGAGGAGGCTGCGCTAAGTCTACCAAGCAGCCGCTAGGTTGTCAACGTGCAACCACCTCGGCTTTTACGATCCGGATGGACCGGCCCCTGCGGAAAGGCCTCCGCTCACGAGGCTTGTGACCAACGGCCCTAGCCTCAGCGGCACCGCTACAGCCTTACTAGGAGCGCCCGATGCGGGGTGCCAGCCGACAAGTTCGTGAGGACCAACGCAATGAAAGCAGCCGTGGTGCATCAGTTCAAGCAGGCGCTGGTGATCGAGGACCGGCCGATCCCGACACCCGGTCCAGGCGAGGTTGTCGTCCGTCTCGAGGCTTCGGGTCTCTGCCACACCGACATCCATGCCGCTCATGGCGATTGGCCGGTCAAGCCAACACTTCCGTTTGTCCCCGGCCACGAGGGCGTCGGCATTGTGACCGCCATCGGCGCAGGCGTGACGCGGCTCAAGGAGGGTGATCGAGTCGCCCTTCCCTGGCTCGGATACGCCTGTGGAACATGCGAATACTGCGTCTCAGGGTGGGAGACTCTGTGCCTGCAGCAGCAGAACACCGGTTACTCAATCGACGGGTGCTATGCGGAGTACGCGAAGGCGTCAGCCAGCTATGTCGGCATCGTGCCCTCCGGGGTCGATCCCTTCGACGCAGCCCCCTTGAGCTGCGCCGGTGTGACGACCTACAAGGCGGTCAAGGTCTCGGGAGCGCGCTCCTCCGACCTGGTGGCCATCTTCGGCATCGGTGGCCTGGGACACCTGGCGCTGCAGTACGCGAAGATCGCGGGTGCCACGGTGGTGGCGGTTGACATCTCGGATGACAAGCTGGCGATGGCCAAGCGCCTCGGTGCCGACTACACGGTGAACGCCGCGGACGAGGATCCAGCGCAGGCGATCCAGCGCCTCGGCGGTGCTCACGCAGCCATCGCGCTCGCGGTCGCACCGCAAGCGTTCGAGCAGGCGTTCGGCTCACTGCGCCGCAAGGGTACGCTTGTATTTGTCGCCCTTCCCGCGGACAACGCTCTCAGCCTCCCGATTTTCGAGACGGTCCTCCAGGGCATCACTGTGGTCGGCTCGATCGTCGGCACGCGGAAGGATCTCGATGAGGTCTTCGAGCTTCACGCGCGCGGACGGACCACCGTCATCCGTGAGACGCGCGACCTCAGCACCATCAACGAGTCGATCGACGATGTGCTCCGGGGTCGTGTCTCCGGGCGGATCGTCTTCGATGTCCGGGACTCGTCCGCAGAGCCACGCCGCCAATTGCAGGAGGTCGGTGCCATCGAGTAGGCGCAGCGACCGTTGCTGTGCGCCAGCCGATGATGAGACAAATTGACATGGTTTCAGCGCCTGGAGGGAAGTTTCGGATGATGAGCGTCGAGCCGGCAAGCCACGAATTCGCAGGTCTCGAGGGCACCGAACTGGCCGTCAGCTCCGACTTCGTCGTGGAGGCCAGCCGCGACGACGGGCTGCGGCTCAAGGCCACTGTGCAGATCGTGCACGGTCGGCTCGAGTGCCGCGAACTCGAGCTGAGCACCAAGCATGGGCAGATCGACCGCGCCTCGCTGGACGAGTTGCGTCTGGCGACCGTTCTTGAACAAGCCGCGAGCCACATTGCGAAGTGTCTTCGCGAACCGGCGTCGGACGAGTAATGGCCGGTGGAGCGATGTCCAGCAGGACTATTCCGGGTGCTGAGTTGCGCTGCCGCCCTTCTTCGGGGGGACGATCAAGGACAGCAGCGTGCCGCACTCAACGCAGCGCGCCGGGGCAGGCGCGAGCGCCTGCTTGACGCCGCACCTCGGACAGAGCGCACTGACGGTCATCTGTCCGCCAGTTTCTCGATTCTCCCTCATGGTTTTCTGCTGCATCCTGTCTGTTCTCCTGGGTTTCACGATGGTGATGTCACTGGTCACTGGTCATACCGCGACCGCGGTGTGATGCTGCGCGTCACCTGTTGAGATGCGGGATGCGCGCTGCCGCACCTACCGCGTCGGTCTCGACCCGGCGCGGCCACGGTGTCCCAACAAGCGAGCATGCTCCCGGCCGATCCGGCAGGGCGCGCAGCATGCGCTGCGAGATCTCTTCGACCGAGCCGACGCCGTCGACCTCGGCGACCAGCCCCTGCTCGCGGTAGTGGTCCAGCACCGGCAGCGTGTTCTGCAGGTAGACGGCGATGCGGCGCTTGACTGTCTTCCCCCGGTCGTCCTCGCGCACGGTGAGGTCCATGCCGTCTACCGCGCAGCTCCGCACCCGGGGCTGCTCAGGCTCGAAGAAGTAGCTGCGGCCACAGCCCGAGCAGGTGAGCCGGCTCGCGATCCGTCGGATCAGTTCAGGCTCGGGCACCTTGAGATAGAGGACGCAGTCGAAGCCGATGCCGCTCGACGCGGCCAGCGCGTCGAGCGCGCGGGCCTGCGGCAGTGTACGGGGGAAGCCGTCGAGGAGGAACCCTTCCGAGCGGTCGCTCCGGCGCAGGCGCTCCCGGATGATGTCGATCATCAGCGCGTCCGGTACCAGGTCGCCGCGCTGCATGTGAGCCTCGGCGCGCAGCCCCAGCTCGGTCCGCTGGGCCAACTCGGCGCGCAGCATGTTCCCGGTCGCGATCGAGGGGATGTCGAGGCGTTCGCTCAAGAAGTCCGCCTGCGTGCCCTTACCACTGGCCGGCGCGCCAAGGAGCAGGAGCTTCACCCCTGGCTCGCCTCCGGGGACGAACGGATGCTTTGTCTTGAGGGGCCATTCGGTATGAGCGGCGTGATCATCTGTGCGGGAGAGCGCAGACGCCTCGATACGGACGACCACCTCGCCGACTGACGGGGTCGGTGTCAGGCGCTCCTCGATGACGCGTGGTGTTCGATTGACCTGAGGCACAGCGGCGGCTTCCATGGGTCGCTCCTCGCGATTGACTTGGCTGCGACGGTGAGGGGACGGGTTCCAGTAAAGCTTCGCGGCCCGGCTCTGACCAGGGCCGTTGGTCACCAGACGGCGGCGCCAAAAGTCCCCTGGATCGGACGCTGTAACCGTGCCGGTCGATCGGGCGCTGCGAGCGTCACGGGCCACGTCCAATGATCCAGGGAGAGCTTTTCCTCAGCGTTTTGCGGAAAGCGTCAATGCTCTCGTCTGGCTTGACGTTTCGCTCGCACTCTGTCGGCGGTATCCAAGGCTCGGGGCGTGGGCATTTGGGAGAGCGGGCTGCTCAGGGT
>CATPCA010000376.1 GCA_955652545.1 Candidatus Dormiibacterota bacterium | reverse complement strand
CCTGGTAGAAGGGCCGGCTGGCGAAGTTGACGACGCGCGCGCCCCGCCGACCCCCGAGCCGATACGGCATCGTCAGCCAACGCAGCAGCCGGCCACCGAAGAAGTCCGCCATGCGACTCGGGGCTTCGAGGAAGTCGATGGCGTTGCGCGTGGGCGGCGTGTCGACGACGATCAGGTCATAGGTGCCGGTGGTGTGCAGGTCGAAGAGCCGCTCCATCGCGATGTAGTCGTGGCTCTGCACGAACCGCGCGGTGATGTTCTGGTACAGGCGGTTCTCGAGGATCTTGTAGGCGGTCTCCTCGTCGGGTGCATGGCGGAGCACCAGGTCGTCCCACGACGCCTTCGTGTCGAGCATCGCGGCGAACAGCTGCCCGCGCGGCTCGAGACCCGCGGCGCGCAGCACCTCGTCGGGCACGCGACGCTCGACGTTGCCGATGCCTTCGAGACCGAGGGCGTCGGCCAGGCGCCGCGCCGGGTCGATGGTGAGGACCAGCACTTTCCCGCCGAGCTCGGTCACCGCGGCGAGACCGGCCGCGGCAGCCGTCGTCGTCTTGCCGACTCCACCCGAGCCGCAGAACACCACGACCTCCCGCGAGGCGAGCAGCGGCTCGAGGCTCGTCGAGGTCACCGGCCGAGCTCCTCGGCGAGATGCTCGGCGACCATGCGGGTGACCCGCAACCCGTGGTCCCGGACGAACAGGTACGGGAGGTACACCAGCGGAACATCGATGGTCTCGCGCAGATGGGCCAGGTGCACGGCCCGGGACCGGCGCAGCGCGACCGCGAGGCGGGTGGCGTCGAGCGCGGCGTCGGTCCCGGACCCGACCGCGGCGACAAGCGCGTCCCGGCCCGGCCCGGCCGCGAGCGCGTCGAAGACCGGCTCGTCGGCGCGGGTGAACGGCTCGGGGAGCACACGGTTCACGACCACGGATCGCAGCGGAACGTTCACCTCGGCCCGGGCCCGCTCGACCAGCTCGATCGTCTCGTTGACCGGCATCTCCTCCGGGGACGTCACGACGTGCAACGCGGTCAACGCCGAATCCGAGAGGAGCTCGACCATCCACTCGGTCTGTTGGCGGACCGGACCGACCTGGACCAGTTCTTGGATCGCGCGGGGGGAGTCGAGCTGGGCGAGCACGTGACCGGTGGCGGCGGCGTCGACGACGACGAGGTCCCAGTCGGCGCGACCCTCGAGCGCTTCTCGGGCTTCCCAGCACACCTTCCCGACGGTGAGGATCTCCTTCACGCCGGGCGCCGCGGTGGCCACGAACTCCAGCACGCTCGCCAACGGACCGAGACGGCCGAATACCGGGAGGCGCAGGTTGAGCTTCAGGTACTCGCGCAACGCCGCTTCGGTGCGCATCTGCATCGCGAACACGCCCGGGTACACCTCGGCCGGCTGGAACCCGACCGGCTCGTGTTCGAACAGCGACGTGAGGTTGCCTTTGGCGTCAACCTCGACCAGCAGCACCCGTCGCCCGCGTTCGGCGGCGAGGAGCGCGGTCGCCGCGGTGACGGTGCTCTTGCCGACCCCGCCTTTCCCGGTGAAGAAGAGCAGGCGCCGGTCGAGGAAGTCCGCGCCGAGAGGCGCCGAGGTCACCGGTTCAGCCGGGACCGAACCCGACCCGCTTGGCGTTCCCGTCGGCGTGGATCTCGACGTACGCGACCCGGCCGGCCGGCACCGCGACGCGACGACCGTCAACGTCGGTGAGCCAGAGGACCGTGCCCTCGCCGTTCAGGGCGTCGTTCACCGACGATTCGAGCTGACCGAGGTCGCCGTCGACCTCAAGCTCCAGCTCTTTCGGGGACCAGATGACACCGATGCGCACGTCCATGTCCGGGACACTACCGGCCGGTCGCGCCACGGCCCGACGCGAGACTGCTCATCCGATCCGCAGCTCGGGGTGACGGATCCGCCGCGGCGCGGCGGCGTCCAGCCGCTCCACGATCACCGTGAACGCCTGGGCCGCGTCGCTGTCGGGGTCGGTCACGCTGATGGGCCGGCCGGTGTCGCCGCCCTCCCGCAGCGCCGAGACGAGAGGTATCTGTCCGAGGAGCGGGACACCGAGCGTGTCGGCCAGCGCTTGGCCGCCGCCCGAACCGAAGATCTCATAGCGCTTCCCGTCGTCGCCGGTGAACCACGACATGTTCTCGATCACCCCGACGACCGGCAGGTCCACCTTCTCGGCCATCGCCGCGCTGCGTTGCGCGACGCGCTGCGCCGCGGGCTGCGGCGTCGTCACGACCACCACCTCCGCGTGGGGCAGCAGCTGCGCCATCGACAGGGCGATGTCACCCGTCCCCGGGGGCAGGTCGACCACCAGGACGTCAGGCTCACCCCAGTGCACGTCGGTGAGGAACTGCTCGAGGGCCTTGTGCAACATCGGTCCCCGCCAGACCACGGCCTGGTCGTCGCGGGCGAAGAACCCCATCGACACCAGCCGGACGCCATGCGCGCTCGGGGGGACGATGACGTCGTCGATGAGCCCCGGCGGGCGGTCGATGCCGAGCATGCGCGGCAGCGAGAACCCCCACACGTCGGCGTCGACGGCGGCCACCCGGTGGCCCCGGGCCGCCAGCCCGATGGCGAGGTTCGTGCTCACCGACGACTTCCCCACGCCGCCCTTGCCCGAAGAGATCGCCAAGATCCGGGTCGAGGAGTCGGTGAACGGGTTCCGGCGGGGCGGCCTCGGCGGGGCGGATTCGGCGTCGACGACCGCGAGCGGGTTCCGGGGGGCGTCGCCGCGGAGGACCCGCGCCGCCTCGAGCTCCTCACCGTCGGTCATCGGCCGGCATTCCACGTCGACCCGGGCCACGCCCGGGACCGCGCCCACCGCGTCCCGCACCCGCCGCACGAGCTCGTCGGGAGGCCAGGTGTCCTCGGGGAGCGCCAACGCCAGCTGCACGACCACGGTGGCGCCATCACGGGCGACCGCGGCGACCATCCCGAGATCGACGATCGAGACCGCCAGCTCAGGATCCTCGACCCCCCGCAACGCAGCCCGGACCTCGGCGTCGTCGGCGGGCACGGGCAGCCTCCCGGG
>CATPCA010000375.1 GCA_955652545.1 Candidatus Dormiibacterota bacterium | reverse complement strand
GTTCGGCGAGCAGTCCGTCGGCGTCTGCGATGGGCACGACCAGGAGGTCGTCGGTGACGCAGCGCACCCCGGCGATGCGACGCAGGGCACGCGTGTCGACCCCGTCGCGCAGGCGAATCGAGATCGCGTCGGTGGCCAACCAGTGGTCGACTGGGCGGGGCAGCAGGTTGCGGCGCTCGGGGCGGCCGAAGACCGCGCTGAGCCGGACGACCTTGGCCCGCTCGATGTCGGCGGCGGCGAGGCGCCGGTTCGCGGCCATGGCCCGGACGACCAGGCTGTCGCCATCTCGCGTGAGGTAGCTGAATCGCTGCCGGGTCCAGAGCGACGTGGCGATCGCGAACAGGCCCGCGGAGACCACCGCGTACCCGAACGCAGCCCCCGAGGTGAGACGGAGCAGGGTGGTGAAGAGAGCGGTCAGCGCGAACACCGTCGCCGGCAGGAGCAGCCACGTCCGCCACCGACGCCAACGCGCGACGTCGTAGAGGATCGGGTGTCGGGCAGCCGTGGCCACGGCAGCCGAGCATACGCAAGGGTCCGTCGATCGGGCCTCATCGATGCCCTCGCGGGGCGACCCGCCCACCCTTGACAATCATTTACAGATATTCACAGCACGTTTACCGCATTTCGCAGAGGATCCGGCTACATTTATTCCCGGTGACGACGGTTGCCGCTCGACAGGAAACTCATTCCCTTCCTGAAAGGCCGGGGGGTTCGCCCTCCGGTCTTTTCCTGTTACAGGGGGCGGGCAGATCCCGCCCCCTCGCACGATCGACGTGAAGTCGACCATGCACACCCCCACCCTCGCCGCGCCTCGCGCGGCGCTGTCGCCTTCGCGACTGAGGCAGCTACTGGACGGGCAGAACCACCCCTCGCACGGTCGACGTGAAGTCGACCACGCACACCCCCACCCTCGCCGCGCCTCGCGCGGCGCGTCGCCTTCGGCGACTGGGAGGCAGTTAGGGACTGCGGGACCCCCCTTGTGGGGTTGACGTGGCGTTGCCCGCTCACCCCCATCCTTGCCGCGCCGCGCGTCGCTCTGTTCGCGACTCGTCAGCTGCGGATTCGCTGTACGGCTCGCAGCCAGGCCTGGTAGGGCTCGTGCGGGCGGCGGCCCGGGTCTGCGGGCTCGAAGCGCCGACCGGGCCGGTAGGCGGCGGCCACGCCGTCCGGTGCTTCGACCAGCCCCTCTCCCACCGCGGCCAGCATGGCCGCTCCCACGGCAGTGGTGTCCGGCGATCCCGCGCGCGTCACCGGGAGCCCGAGCAGGTCCGCTTGGAACTGGCAGAGGCCGTCCATGACGCTCGCCCCTCCGTCGACACGGAGTTCGGCGAGCGCGACGCCGCCACCGGCCTCCATCGCCTCGACCACGTCGCGGGTGCGGTACGCCATGGCCTCGACGACGGCCCGGACCACGTGCGCGCGCGTCACCCCGGCGCTGATGCCCAGGAGCGCGCCTCGCGCATCCGGGTCCCAGAACGGGGCGCCCAGCCCCGACAGGGCGGGGACGAAGATGCAGCCATTGCTGTCCGGCACCGAGTCGAAGAGCGGGCCGGCCTCATCGGCCGCTGAGACCAGACCGAGCGCGTCGCGGAGCCACTTGATGGCGGCGCCGGTGACGAAGATGCTGCCCTCCAGTGCGAAGGTGTCGACTTCCCCAAGCCGCCACGCGACCGTCGCGAGCAGGCCATGCGCCGGGGCTGGGGCGGTGGTGCCCGCGTTGACCAGCACGAACGATCCCGTTCCGTAGGTGTTCTTGCTCATGCCCGGCCACACGCATGCCTGGCCGAAGAGCGCCGCCTGCTGGTCGCCGGCGATGCCGCTGATGGGCAGGCGCAGGCCGAGGAAGCGCGACGGCTCGGTGAAGCCCACCCGTCCGGCGCTGGGGTGGATCTCCGCCAGCATCGTGGCGGGCACGGAGAACGCCGCGCACAGCTCGTCGTCGAAGCCCCCGGTGGCGAGGTCATAGAGGAGCGTCCTGCTCGCGTTGCTGGGGTCCGTCACCAGCACGTCGCCGCCGGTCATCCTGGCGATCAACCAGGTGTCGACCGTCCCGCCACATAGCTCGCCACGCTCCGCGCGCCCGCGCAGCTCCGGCTGTTCACCGAGGAGCCACTCGAGCTTGGTAGCGGTGAAGTACGGGTCCAGCAGCAGCCCGGTTCGCGCTCGGACCATCGTCTCCTCGCCCTGCTCTCGATGCGCCGCGCAGATTGCCGTAGTGCGGCGGCACTGCCAGACGATCGCCGGCGCCACCGCCTCCAGGCTGCGGCGGTCGAAGACCACGGTCGTCTCCCGCTGGTTGGTGACACCGACGGCCACCGGCCCCGGCTCGCCGGCGGCGCTGATGGCGACGCGGGCGGCCATGAGCACGGACTGCCAGAGTTCTTCGGCGTCCTGCTCCACCCAGCCGTCGCGCGGGTACCGCACCGGCACCTCCGCATAGCCCCGGCTGGCGATCGCGCCATCCGCCCCGACCACCAGGCAGGTGGTGCCCGACGTCCCCTGGTCGATGGCGAGCACCCGGGGAGCGGTCATCAGACGGCGTGGGGTCGCCGGCTCAGACCGGGACGGCGAGCATCCGGTCGATGGCCACACGGGCACGCGAGGCGATCTCGGGCGCGACCGTGACCTGCGGCGACAGCCTCTCCAGCGAGGCAGCCACCTTGGGCAGCGTGATCATCTTCATGTACTGGCAGACCGCGCCGCGCGAGGCGGGGAGGAAGCGCTTGCCCGGCGCAAACCTCTCCATACGGTGCAGGATGCCCACCTCGGTGGCGACGATGAACGTGGACGCCGGCGACTCGACGGCCCGGCGCACCATCCCCTCGGTGGACGTCACCACTGTGGTCACACCGGGCAGGTCGCCCGATGACGATCGGTACAGCGCGGATGTGGTGCATCCACATTCGGGATGGATGAGCAGCTCCGCGCCCGGATGCTCGCGACGGACCTCGTCCAGCCCGGCGGCGTCGATGCCGGCGTGCACGTGGCACTCGCCCATCCAGATGTGCATCTTGCGTCCCGTGACCCGCTCGATGTGGGCGCCGAGGAACATGTCGGGGCAGAAGAGGATCTCGCGGTCCGCGGGAATGCTGTTGACGATTGCGGCGGCGTTCGACGATGTGCAGCAATAGTCCGACTCCGCCTTGACCTCAGCCGTCGTGTTGACGTACGACACCACCACGGCGCCGGGATGCTCTGCTTTCCAAGCACGCAGCTGGTCGGCGGTGATGGTGTCGGCCAATGAGCAACCGGCGGCCAGGTCGGGGAGCAGCACGAGGCGATCCGGCGACAGGATTGCCGCGGTCTCGGCCATGAAGTGGACACCGCAGAAGACGATCACGTCGGCGTCGGTGCTGGCGGCCTGCTGCGAAAGTCCGAGGGAATCCCCGACGAAGTCGGCGATGTCCTGGACCTCGGGAAGCTGGTAGTTGTGGGCCAGGATCACCGCGTTGCGTTCGCGGCGGAGCTGGTCGATGCGGTCCGGCAAACCGGGGTCGGCGGCGGCCTGCTCAGCGGGACGGACAGCGAGCACGACGCTCTCTCCTCGGGTTTAGGTCAGATTGACCTTAGTAGTATACCGCAGTGGCCGCGGGGCGCTGCCGGCACCGCGAGGGGCCTCGTGCGACACCTGGTTAGAGTGACCACGATGGCTCCTCTCATCGCTCATCCCCGCCGCACCCTGCGGACCGCGGCCGCGCACCCCGACATGTTCCGGGCGGCGCTTGCGGTGGTGCTCACCGGCGTGGTCAGCCTGGCCCTCGACGTCACCGCGTCGATCATCGGCGGAGCCGGTTCCGCCGCGGTCGTCCTGTCGATTGCCCTCCCGCTGATGCTGGTGGCGTTCTGGCTGGTCAGCGGATTGCTGGTCGGAGCGGGGGCCCGGATGATGGGACACGAGCCCCGCCGGCGCGCGCTTCTCGCCGTGACCGGTCTGACGTTCCCGGTGCTCGTCCTGTACGCGGTCATCGCGCTGGTGCAGGCCGCCAGCCCGCACTGGGGCGGCGACACGCTGGCGACGGGGGTTGGGCTCCTCGCGCTGCCCCTGGTCGGCTGGTTCGTGGTGCTCAATGCGATCGCCGTCCGGGCTGTGTACGACACGCCGGCGCTGAGCGCCGTGGCGCTGACGCTGATCCCCTTCGCCGCACTCAGCGCGGTGCTGATGGTGCTGGTGGTGGTGGTGAGCCTGCTTCACTCCGTCGGGGCCGTGTGAGTCCGGCTCATTCGCACATGCTCAACCGCCTCGCGATCCCGGTCCCGGCCCGCGACGGCGGCGGCCGCTGACCCCCGCCCGGCGCGGACCCGGCGCGGCCGCGCCCTTGTCCGGCTCCTTGGCTGGCGCGGTCG
>CATPCA010000374.1 GCA_955652545.1 Candidatus Dormiibacterota bacterium | reverse complement strand
GTTGGGGCCCACTGTCGGATCCTTTCGGTCCCGACACCGAGGTGGCGCTCGACTGGCAGGTGATCGCGGGTGTGCTGGCGCGTTGCGCACCCCATGCCGAGTTGCAGATTGTCATCAAGTACGCCCCCAACACCGACCGCGGGTTCACCAACCTCGAGGCGGCCTTTGCGACCGACGGTCGCGACTACGCGGCTGTGTCGACCAGCTGGGGGGCGCCCGAAGACCGCTGGACGCCCGCCGCGATGGATGCGATGGACCGCGCCTTCCAGCTCGGCGCGGTTCGCGGCATTGTTCACAGCGTCGCGGCCGGTGACAACGGCTCCACCGACGCGCGGCACGACGGACGCCAGCACGCTGACCATCCGGCGTCGGCGCCGACTGCTGTCGGCTGCGGCGGTACGCGACTCTTCGCGGACGGTGGCCAGCGCATCCGCGAAGAGGCTTGGAACGAGTTGCGCGTCGGTCAAGGCGCCACCGGTGGTGGCGTCAGCGCACATTTCGCGATTCCCCGTTACCAGCTGGCTGCGGGCATCCGTCCGGTGGGCGTCGACAGTGGCGTGGCCGGGCGCGGGGTGCCCGATGTCGCGGGCAACGCGGATCCGCTCACGGGGTACGTCATCCATCATCGCGGCGTCGACGCAGTGGTCGGCGGCACGTCTGCCGTTGCGCCGCTCTGGACCGCGCTCTTCGCGCTCATCGCAGCGACGAACGATCATCGACTGGGTAATGTTCTCCCCGACCTGTACGCAGCCAGGGACAGGGCGTTCACGGACATCAGCACCGGCGACAACGGCGCCTACCCGGCGCACCTCGGATGGGACGCGGCGACGGGTCTCGGTGTCCCGTTGGGGCGGGCGCTACGAGCCAGCCTCTCGTTGCCTGCGGTGCATCGCGTCCGCGCCTCCCACCATCGCGTGCCGGCGGGCCACGAACTGGGCTGAGACGGCTGGCTGATCCGCGCCCACTGCTAGGCTCCGCTCGTGGACGACAGCCAGACAGCCACCATCGTGACGTCGCCGCGCGACGGCGAGGCGGCGCACGTCAGGGTCGCGGAGGTCTCGGCCGAGCGATATGTCGATGATCCTCCTGAAATCCCCTGGCATATCACGCCGGTCGCCGGGGACATGGCGGTACAGCTACGCACCACTGTGCGCCGCGTCGCCGTCGGCGCGGGACTGGCCAGAAACACCGAGCTGATGGAGCGCGTACGCCAGGTCGAGGGTGTTCCCGCGGTCGTCACCAGCCCTGCCGGAGGCACGTTCATCGTTGGCGGTGACGCGTGGCTTGGGTTGTGCGCAATTGGGGTCCCACTGCCGGGTCAGCCGCTCCCACTGGACTGGATGGTTCGTTCGCTGCACCAATGGTTCGATGCCGCTCTCGCTCCGCTGGGTGTCAACACGGAGGTCGGCCGAGTCGATGGCGCCTGGTGTCCCGGCTTCAGCGATATCGCCACGCACGGCCGCAAGCTCGCCGGGCTCGGTTTTCGCGTGACGCGCGATTGGGTCGTGATGCGCGGCGTCATGGCGGTGCAACCGATGAGTGACGCCGATCTCGACGTGCTCGTGCAGTGCCACCGGCTGATCAACGTGGAGGTGCGCGGCGACACGGCCATCTCATTGTCCGAGGCGTCCGGGCTGCCGGGGCTGGATGTACCCGCGGCCATCGAGGCCATTCGCGACGTGGAGATTTAGGCTCCGGCTGGGATCAGGACGTTGCGTCGAAGTCGACGGCTTCAGGACGTTGCGTCGAAGTCGACAGCCTGGGTCTCGACGGTCCCGGCCGTCCGCCCCGGCGCAGTCTGGTAGGTCCAGTACAGGTTCGTGTGTTTGATGACCTGGTCCGGTGGCGGCGCCCCCCATGACGACTGGTCCTCCGTCGTATGGGCGTCGCTGACAAGGGTCGCGTCGTACCCCCTTACGAACGCGCCATGAAGCGTCGAGCGGATGCAGGCATCGGTCTGAGCGCCGACGACGACGAGTCGCCCGACTCCGAGGCCCGACAGCACAGTCTCGAGGGTGGTGTCCTCGAAGGAGTCGCCGTAGTTCTTCTCGACGAGCGGCTCGGCGTCGCCCGGAGTGAGCTCGGGGACGATCCGCCACTTGTCGCTCCCCCTCGCCAGCTGCTCGTCGGAGTGCTGGACCCACACAACTGGGACCCGTTCGCGTCTCGCCTTCTCGACAAGGCTGCCGACGTTCCTGACGACCGCGTCGCGTTCGTGAGCCGCCTCGACGACGCCGTTCTGCACGTCGACGACGAGGAGTGCGGTGTTCGGCCGGTTCTCGAGTGTGCTCATGGTCTCCTCATCAATTCGCGCTGGTTCAGCTGCTGGTTTAACTCACGTTGGGCTGCTGTGCCCATCCACGTTGGATGCCGGGTCGGATTCGCTGTCCTCGATGCGGGGTTGCTCCAGGTGCTCGTGACCGCCAGCGTAGCGTCATGCGACACGCCGCCTACAGTCGGCGCACCACCGGCGGGCGCCCCCGCGGCTCGGCGACGGCGACGCTCCCGTCCGTTTCCAGGCGAATGCTCCAGCCGCGTTCGTGAACCATGTGGTGGTGGCGGCGGCAGAGCGACACCAGGTTGGGACCTCGGTCTCACCGAGGTCCGCCCAGTGCTGGATGTGATGGCCGTCCGTCCATTCCGGTGGACGGTCGCAGCCGGGGAAGCGACAGCCCTTGTCACGCAGGGCCAGGGCGGTGCGGATCGCCGCCGGGATGGTGCGCGTCGCCCGGCCCACCGAGAGGGTGCTGCCCGGCGCGGACCCCGCATCCCGCTCCACCGAGGGGTGCTGCCCGCTGTAGACGCACCATCGTTATCGCCCACGGCAGATCCAGCATCGTCACCGGCCACCCCCGCAACGGTGCGCACCGCGTCGCAGGCGATCCGCCGTGCCGTCTCGGGGTGGATCGCCCCGACGCCGCCCAGCTCGGCCGGGGCCGCACTGTCGCGGCGTTGCAGGGCGTCGAGACTGACGGTGACGGTGAGGTGGGGACGCTGGCCGTGGGCGGTGGGGAGATCGCCGCTCTGCAGCTGCCGGGACGCCAGGTCGACGAGCGCATCAGCGCGGCGCTGTCCGCCCCTGCGCTCGTCGCTCGGACCCGCCGGTGCGCTCAGCGCGTCGAGCGCCGTCCTCACCAGCGCGCCGCCCTCGGCGTCGAGCTCGCCGCGGAGCACGAAGACGCCCCCGAAGGTCTGGTCACAGGAGAACCAGCGGTGCTCGTGGCTGCGGACATCCCT
>CATPCA010000373.1 GCA_955652545.1 Candidatus Dormiibacterota bacterium | reverse complement strand
GTGGTCACCCAGCCGCTGCGCATCACCGACAACCTGGGGCGCTTCGTGGCCTCGATCAAGGTCGACGGCGGCGGTGTGTCCGGCCAGGCCGGGGCGATCTGCCACGGCATCGCCCGGGCGCTGGTGGTCGCCGACGAGGAACTGCGTCCCGTGCTCAAGAAGGCCGGCCTGCTGACCCGCGACCCGCGCGCGAAAGAACGCAAGAAGTACGGCCTGAAGCGCGCCCGCAAGGCCCCTCAGTACACAAAACGCTAGCGACAGTCAGCGCAGGCGACTTCATGTCGCCGGAGCTGACACCGCAAGGTGGGGGGTGACCGAGGGGGGAGCCTGCTCCCCCATCGCTTACAGGCGTAGCACGAAGGCGGCCACCTGGTCCAGGGCGTCGTCGAGCACGCCGCCGAGCCCGTGGCCGGACTGGCGGTAGACCACCATCTCGGCGCCGGCGATGGCGCCGATCGCGGAGCGCATCAGCGCAACCCCCGCGAACGGGTCGCCGTCGCCGGTGAGAAACAGGACCGGGCAGTGGATGTCGGGCCAGTGCTCAGTGCGCTGATCCTCGGGGTGGCCGGGGCGGTGCAGCGGGTAGCTGAGCAGGACCAGCCCGCTTACGGCCGCGCCCTCGTCCGAGGCGGCCAACATGCTGGCCACCCGGCCGCCGAAGGAGTGGCCGCCGATCACCGCCGGACCGCCGACCTCGGCCAGCCTCTGCGCATACACGGGCAGGGCGCGCTCGGCGCGGCCGCGCGGCAGGTCGATCGCAGTGGCGTCGATGCCGCGACGGCGCAGGCCGTCGACGTGCGGGCGCATCGACGCCGCGGTGCCCGACGCGCCATGGGCGAGCAGAAGCGGGAGGGGCATCGCGCGATTGTCGCGCACGATCTACGGTCCTGTAGGCTTTCGCGGCAATGCCTCTTCCCCTGCGAGCACGCGTGCTCGGATGTCCCGTCGACGTCGTCGACATGGATGCCGCGGTGCGCCGGCTCGCCGACTTGATCGGCGCCCATGATGCGTCCGGTGGCGCGGTTGTGGTGACGCTCAACCCCGAGATGGTGATGCGGGCGCGGCGCGAGCCGGACTTCGCCCGCATCCTCGAGTCGGCGGCGCTGGTGGTGCCCGACGGTGTCGGCCTGGTGCGCGCTCTGCGCCGCCGCGGGTTTCCGCAGGCGGTGCGAGTCGGAGGCGTCGACCTGGTCGACGCGTACACGCCGCAGGCGCTCGAGCGCGGCGAGCGGATCGCGCTCGTCGGCGGAGCCGGCGACGTCGCCTCGCGCGCCGCCGACCAGCTGCGCAGCCGCCATCCAGGGCTCGATGTGGTCGCCGACGGCGGTGACCCCGACTCCGCCACGGCCGCGAGGGTCGCCGAGCACAGCCCGCAGCTGCTCTGCGTGGCCTATGGTGCCGGCCGCCAGGAACGCTTCCTCCGCGACCACCTCCGCACCATCGGGGCGGCCGCCGGGATCGGGGTCGGAGGCACGCTCGACTACCTGGCGGGCACGGCGCGGCGAGCCCCTCGCGTGGTGCGATCCGCCGGCTTCGAATGGCTGTGGCGACTTGCGCTGGAGCCACGGCGCTGGCGGCGCCAGCTGGTGCTGCCGCACTTCTGGTGGCTGGAACGGCGTGAGGTGGCCGGGTGATCAGCTTCGTGATCCCGGCGTACAACGAGCGTGACCGTATCCCCGCGACGCTTGGCCGCGTGCGCGAGTACCTCGACGCGGCGGGGGAGGAGTACGAGGTGATCGTGGCCGACGACGGCAGCACGGACGGAACGGGTGACTTCGTGGAGTCGATCGTCGAGCACTGGCCGCAGCTCTCGGTCGTCGCGCTGCCGCGCAACCAGGGCAAGGGAGCGGCGGTGCGAGCAGGGATGCTCCGCGCCCGCGGTGAGCAGCGAGTTTTCAGCGACGCCGATCTCAGCACCCCGATCGAGGAGCTGCCGCGGCTTCGCGAGCGGCTGCGAGGGAACTGCACGGTGGCGATCGCGTCGCGGGCGCTGCCCGCCTCGACGATAGGCGTGCACCAGCCGGGACGCCGGGAGATGATGGGCCGAACCTACAACCGCCTGGTGCAGCTGCTCGTGCTCCCGGGCCTGCATGACACCCAGTGCGGTTTCAAGGTGTTCACCGCCGAGGCCGCGGTGGCGTGCTTCGAGCCGCTGCGGACCCATGGGTTCGGCTTCGATGCCGAGGTGCTGGTGCGAGCGCGGCGACACGGCTGGGAGATCGCCGAGGTGCCCGTACAATGGGACCACCGCGACGACTCCAGGGTCAGTGCGTTGCGTGACTCGGGGATGGTGATGCTCGACCTGATCCGCCTGCGGCTGCGGCGCCAATGAGCGCTCGACCTCGACCACCGGTCGCGCTAGACTTGCCGACGGAGCCTATCGCGCCAATCGGCTCAGGACTGGAGTTGGTGAGCACAGACATCTCCGCACCGCCCTTCACCCTCGACGTGCGCGTGGCGCGGTCGCCGCTGGTGGGCCTCCGCTACGGCGTCGACGGCCGCACCACGGACATCGACGACGTCATCGAGCTGCTCGAGGCGGCGCACACGGCCACCACGACCGAGAGGGACGAGGCGCGCACCAAGCTCAAGCCCTACGACGCCTCGCGCCGCGCTCTCATGGAGCGCCTCAGTCGCGGCCGCAGCCTGGAGATGCGCGGGCGTCTCGACGAAGCCCTCGAGCTGCGCACCGAGGTTGCCCGCCTCGACGAGCGCGCCTCCTGCCTGCGACAGCGGATCGACAGCCTGCGCGAGCAGCGCACCTCGCTGCGCGAGCTCAGCAAGTCGATCGCCAAGGTCGACCACCTCCACGACACGTCGATCGACAGCGCCGGCGCAGCGCAGAACCAAGCGGTGCGGCAGCTGTTCCACCTCATCGACGTCGATCACGAGAGCACAGCGCAGCACATCCTCGAGGGGCCGATGCAGATGCTCGCGGATGCGGCCCTGCAGACCGAGCTGCTGGGCCGCGCGGTGGGCAGCGATCCCGACGCCGCAGCCGAGGGGGCGGCACGCTGCCACCGTTCCGCCGACGCCGCACTGCGTGAGCTGCACCGGGTGGTGTTCGGCATCCATCCCAGCGAGCTGCGCGAAGCCGGGCTGGCGCCGACGGTGCGCCGCCTGCTCGCCGACGTCGAGGGTGTGCGCCACGAGCTGCTGGTGCTGGGCAAGGCCCGACGGTTGCGAGGTGGCATCGAGGTGGCGCTCTTCCGGATCGTGCAGGAGGCGGTGACCAACAGCGTGGCCCACGGCAACGCCGACACCGTTGGGGTGGTGCTGCTGTTTCAGCCGGACCGCGTGTCCCTGGTGGTGCGCGACGACGGCGAGGGGTTCGACGTTGCCGCCACCGAAGCGCGTCTCGGTCGCGGCGCGGGGCTCGGGCTGATCACCATGCGCCAGCGCGCGGAGATCGAGCGCGGAAACCTCGAAGTGCGCAGCGTGGTAGGCGAGGGCACCGAGGTGAGGGCCAGCTTCACGGCTCCTGACTGACGCGAGTCAGTCCCTGGACCTGGCTCCCCCCTGGTGCACCAGCTCGTGGTGCTCGTCGACGTTGCAGAAGAGCGGCGCCTCGTCGGTGCACGCGGGGCACTCCGGCTGCAGAGTGGCATGGTCGATGCCGAAGTCGTCGCAGAGCAGGAGCTCGACCGACTTCATCATGGCAGTCACCTCACCGAGGGGCCGGTCGGCGACGGTTACGTGCGCCGACAGCGAGCGGTGCTCGCGATCCAGCGACCAGATGTGCAGGTCGTGGACTCCTTCGATGCCCGGCACCGCGACGATGCGTGCACGCAGCAGGTCGACGTCGACGTCGCGAGGCGTGCCCTCGTTGAGGATGTGCAGCGCCTCGCGCAGCAGAGTCAGCGCGCCAACGACGACGAGGCTTGCGATGAGCAGCGACACGACGGCATCGGCGCGTGTCCAGCCGAAGACGAGCAGTGTCAGTGCGCCGACCACCACCGCGGCATCCGTCAGCGCATCGGCGATGACATGCAGCGCCGCGCTGCGCACACCGAGGCCGCCGCCCGCGCGGTTGAGGATCACCGCGATGGCCGAGTTGGCCAGCAGGGCGATGGAACCGACGACGATCACCGGCGCCGCGATGACCGAGATCGGGTGCTGCAGCCGGGTCAACGCCCCGAAAGCGATGGC
>CATPCA010000372.1 GCA_955652545.1 Candidatus Dormiibacterota bacterium | reverse complement strand
TTGACCTCATCCTCGAAGCCCACCTCCGGCTCGACCTCGGGGCTGTCCTGGGGCACGTCGGCGAACATGCGGTTGATGGCGTGCGTCGCATCGGTGCGCACCTGCTCGTCGTCGGTGCAGGACACCATGCGCGCTGCGGTGACGCGCTGGCGGGTGACCGCCTCGAGGTTGTCGCCGTGCTTGTCGCCGAAGGCGCTGCCCGTCTCCTCGGGACTGGCGAACGGGTCGAAGCCGGCGTTGGTCCAGTCGGCGAGGATGTGCTCGAAGGTGGTCTTGATCTGGTCGTGGGGAAAGTTCTGCAGGTGATCGAGCTCCGCCTTGCGGTAGGAGTCGTTGTACCGGCCGGCGAAGAGGTCGACGTTGCCGTAGTGGTTCATGGTGCCGACGACGCCGTCGAAGTTGACGATGCCGTAGAAGAAGTCCCACGCCACGTCACGCTGCAGGGCGCGGAGGAATGCATCCACGGACATCACGTGGTGGCCGGTCGGCCAGGCGATGTGCATGAAGTACTCATCGCGCCGGAAGTGAAAGTCGCCGAGGATGAACTCCTGGTACCCGTATGCGTTTGGCTCGGACGCCAGCACCACGTGCTGCTCTGCGATGGCCATTCTCTTTTCGACTCCTGTAAATGTCAGTGCGTCTGACAGATCTCGTTCCAGCGTTCCAACGTCCCCTCGCCGGCGATGGTCTGGAGGAGGATCACGCTCGGTCGTTGGGCGCGGAAACGGTAGGCACTCCCGGCCGGGACAAGCGCCATGTGCCCGCGTCGCGCCACCACGCGGCCCATCCGCGGCCCGGCCGGCTCGTGTCCCAGGCGAATTGAGCCGTTCGTGTCCTCCGACGGACGTTCGTCGGGGACGAGCTGATGGAGAACCACCTCGACCTCGCCGTCCATCACAAGGGCGAACTCGTCGTGCGGGGCGGCGCGCCATTCCGAATCACCCTCGGCGCGGATCGCCTCCAGCACATACTGACGGTTCTTGCCAACGGCGACCTTTTCGTAGGGCTTGCTGTGCGCGGCGACGTCGAAGATGTTGGAAAAGGCGTAGCGCCGCGGATCGTCATCGATGATCTCGACGCCGCCCTTCTCGTAGGAGTCCAGCGAGCCGAACCGAGTCACGTACTCCCGCATCCGCCGCACCTCCGAGCGTTGCTTGACGACAGGTGTTCGGCATGCGAACATCTATCCGCATAACGAACAGGTGCCAACGATAGGGAGGCCAGCGGCGGCTGTCAATGGGTGAACCCAGACCCGATTATGTGCAGTCACTCGAGCGAGGGCTGGCAGTGCTGCGCGCATTCAGCCGTGAGGAGCCCGAGCTCACCCTGAGCGATGTCGCCCGACGCACCGCGTTGAGCAGGGCCACGACGCGGCGGCTCCTGCTCACGCTGCTGCAGCTGGGCTACGTGGCCACTGACGGGCGGGTCTTCAAGCTCCGTCCGCGAGTGCTCGACCTCGGCTACGCGTACCTGTCGTCGCTGGCCGTCGCCGACCTGGCCATGCCGACAATGGAGGACCTCAGCCGGCGGTTCAGGGAGTCGTCGTCGGCGGCGGTCCTCGACGGAACCGAGATCGTCTACGTGGCCCGCGTCGCCGTGAACCGGATCATGTCGATCTCGCTCGCGGTCGGCTCTCGCCTTCCGGCGCATGCCACGTCGATGGGCCGCGTCCTGCTCAGCGGGCTGCTTCCGGACGAGCTCGACGACTACTTCGAGCGCGCCACACTCGGGCGCCTCACCGACCGCACCGTGGTCGACGAGAAGCGGCTCCGCAGCATCCTCGACGAGGTTCGCGAGCGCGGCTGGGCGCTTGTCGACCAGGAGCTGGAGGACGGCGTGCGCAGCATCGCCGCTCCGCTGTGCGACGGCAGGGATCGAGCCGTCGCCGCCATGAATGTCTCGGCCCATGCGGGACGCGTCGACCGGCAGCGGATGCTGGATGAGTTCGTCCCGGCGCTGGTTGAAGGAGCGGCGACGGTGTCGCGGGCGATCCGTGCGCGCTGAGCAGGTCGGTTACGGCCTGCCGCCCCAATCCCGTGGCGGGGCGGGAACGTCTGATCGCGGCGCGCCGGGCTCGACGCGCGCGAGCAATTCACCGCGGAGGGTAGCGAGCTGGGCAAGGACATCGGGGAAGTCGGGCGTTGCCGGAATCGACACGCGGACGTCGCTGACCCCAGCGGCGAGCAGCGCGGCGATGGCGTGCTGGCAGTCCTCGAGGGTTCCGACGATCGCGCACGCCACGGACGCCGTGTGCGCGAATTCGGGGTCGAGTCGCACCCGAGCGTGCGCCTCCGCCGAGGTGCGCCCGGGCGACACGGCAACCACCGCGGCAAGTCTCGCCGGCGCGCCGGCACCGACGAGTGCAGGCACCGAGGCGGCGGACCGCAGCGTTTCCTCCAGCGTCGGCAACGACAACACCGGGATGGCCGACTCCGCCAGGATGCCCGCTGCGCTGCCGTCATCGGCGTCGGCGGACACTTCGATGCCAGCGTCGACGCGGTCGGCGACCAGCGCGCGCGTTGACTCGCTCCACGGTTGGCGGATCCAGAGGTGCCGTGCCGTGGGCGGTGGGACATCGCCGCGACGGCAGATCACCCCGACCAGGTCGTCGTCTTCAAGAGCTCGCTCTGGTGCCGTCCAGACACGGGCGATACCAGCGCGGCGGGCAAGTGCTGCCGCCATTCGGACATCGTGGCGATGGTCGAGAACAAGGCTGATGCCCGTCTGCGTCTGCATGGGCGCATGTTCGCATCACCCCTGCATGCGGTGAGCGCGATGAGCATCAACCAGACCGTTTCCGATGGCGTGATCGCCGGTTTCCTGGTGCCGCTGATTGCGGCGCTACGCGCAGCGGGAGTGCCGGTGTCGAGCGGCGAGGCACTGGATGCGGCGCAGGCACTGGCGGGCACTCAGACCGTCGGTCCCTGGACGCGCCTGGCTCTCCGTTCGACACTGATCAAGCGGCCCGAGGACATCGAGCCGTTCGACGAGATGGTGACGCGAATGCTCGCTCTGCCCGAGCCTGAGGCCGCGGGCAACGGCACCGCCGCCGACGGCGACGACCTGCTGACGCGACTCGCGGAAGCGCTCGAGCGTGGCGACACCGAGGCGCTGAGCGCACTGGCCGCCGAGGCGGTCGCCGAGTTCGGTGACCTGCGCGGCGCCGGCAGCCAGTCCGAGCGCAGCCACGTGTACCGGGTGATGCGCAGGCTCGACCTCGCGGCGCTGCTGCAGCGGGCGCTGCGCGAGGCTCTCCACGGCGTCGTCGACCAGATGGAGCGCGCGATTGTCGCCGGCGAGGTGAGCGAACGGATCGAGCTGCTCCGCCGCCGCATCGCCGCCGAGGTCCACGCGCGCTACCAGTTGATGCAGTCGCGCGAGCAGCTGCCGTCGCGCGAACGGCCGGCCATCGACGAGGTCGACATCCTCGACGCGGGCCGAGACGAATTGCTCCGGATGCGCGCTGCCCTACGTCCGCTGGCGCGCCGCCTCGCCGCACGGGCTCGACGGCGCAGGGAGCGACTGCGCAGCGGTCGCCTCGAGATCCGGCGCACAGTGAGGGCGTCGCTGTCCACCGGTGGCGTGCCGCTGCGACCGGTGTTCCGCAGGCCGCGCATCAGCCGTCCTGAGCTGGTTGTGCTCTGCGATCTCAGCGGCTCGATGGCGGAGTTCGCCAGCTTCATGATCGCGCTGCTCACCGCGATCAGCCAAGAGGTGGCCAGCGTGCGCACCTTCGCGTTTGTCGACGGCATCGATGAGGTCACTGAGATGACGGCCGCAGCCGACAGCCCTCTGCGGGCGGCGGAGCTGGTTGCGCGCGCCGACGTGGTGGATACCGACGGCCACAGCGACTACGGCCGCGTCTTCACCGCGTTCACCTCGCGCTGGCCGGAGGTGGTCACCAGCCGTTCGACCGTTCTGGTCGCCGGCGACGCGCGCACCAACCACCGCCCCGACGGCGCCGGGACCCTCGCCGAGATCGCTGGGCGGGCGCGGGCGCTGCGCTGGTTCAATCCCGAGCCCAGAGCGGAGTGGGGCACGACCGATTCGGCGATGAACCGCTACCGGCCGAGCTGCGATTCCATCCACGAGGTGCGCAACCTGCGTCAACTGGAGTCGGCGGTGGACTCCATCCTGACCCGCGGCTCGTCGTGAGTGCGGACGGCGTAGTCGGCGCAAGGTGTCATCGTGCCGGACTGGTCAGCCATTCCACCTGGCCGGGGTCCTGAGAGTCTCCTTTCACCGAAGATCGCCTCCGCATCGGTATCGGCAGCGGAGGACATCGATGATTCGGGAGCTTGGGGTCGGGGAAACGGCGCTGGCGTCCGCAGCCCTGCTGGCACTCCGCCCGCAGTTCGGCAGCGCGGAGAAACTCGTCGCGATCATCGACGGCACGCAGCGAGGTGAGGGATATCGACTGGTCGCGTCCT
>CATPCA010000371.1 GCA_955652545.1 Candidatus Dormiibacterota bacterium | reverse complement strand
GGCTCAACTTCTACTGCGAAGAAAGGGTGCGGTTCAATGTCCGCAACCCGGGCGGGCTGTTCGCTGACAACGTCACCGCACCCGACCTGCCGCTCTCCTCCTTCGGCTGGTCCATCGAACCCGACGCCCTTCGCCGGGCGCTGGCCCGGCTATGGGAGGAGTTCCACCTGCCCATCGTCATCACCGAAAACGGGGTCGCCGACGAGCGCGATGAGCTGCGAGGTGGGTTCATCGTGGATCACCTCGTTGCGGTGTGCGACGCGCTTGCCGGTGGTGTCGACGTGCGCGGCTACCTGCACTGGAGCTCGATGGACAACTTCGAGTGGGCAGAGGGCTACTCGCGCCGGTTCGGCCTCATCGCCGTGGATCGGCAGACCATGGAACGCATCCCCAAACCCAGCGCCGCGGTGTTTGCCGAGATCTGCCGGACGCGCCTTCTACCGGCGACCGCCGCAGCCACGCCTTGAGGTCCTGGCGGCACTGAGGCGCCGAGTACAAGCTCCGCGCCTCGCGGGGTGGCGGTCGATCGCCTGACACGCTACGATGCCCGAAATCGACCGTGACCCTTGTGCATCACGCCTAGGAGAAGGCCATGAGCTCTCGATCAGCGGCCACTGACGCAGCCGGGGCTCGCGACGTCGCCGCCCAACTCGCAGGTGCCGGTGTGCGCAACGTCCACCTCCAGTTCAGCGACGTGCTCGGCACCGTCAAGACGGTGACCATCCCTGCCTCAGGCCTCGATGCCGCCCTTGAACGCGGCGTCTGGTTCGACGGCAGCTCGGTGGAGGGATTCACCCGCACCGCCGAGAGCGACATGTACCTGGTGCCCGACCCGGCGACCCTCCAGCTGCTGCCGTGGGCCGCCGAGCCGACCGCCCGGCTGATCTGCTGGGCGCGGACGCCCGACGGCGAGCCCTACACCGGCGACCCGCGCGGCGCGCTGCAGCGTGCCGTCGACCACGCCGCCACCCTGGGATACGACTACCGCGTCGGGCCCGAGATCGAGTTCTTCCTGCTCGAGCGAGGGCCCGACGGCCAGCCGACGGCCCGCGGCGACGATACCGTCGGCTACTTCGACGTGACCGGCGTTGGTGCCACCGATCTGCGTCAGGCGATGCTGGCCGCCGCCGCGGCGGTGGGCGTCGAGGTCAACAGCGCCCACCACGAGGTGGCGCCCGGCCAGCACGAGGTCGACCTCGGTGCGGGTGATGTGCTCGCCGCGGCCGATGCGGTGGTCACCTTCCGGCTCGCGATGCAGGCGGTCGCCCAGCGCGCCGGGCTCATCGCCAGCTTCATGCCGAAGCCGTTCAACGACCAGCCGGGCAGCGGCATGCACGTGCACCAGAGCCTCGGCCGCAGTGGTGGCGGCAACGCCTTCGCCGGGGCCGACGACTACGGGCTCAGCGATGTTGCCAAGCACTTCATCGCCGGCCAGCTGCACCACGCCGCGGGGATGTGCCTGGTGCTCGCCCCGCTGGTCAACTCCTACAAGCGGCTCGTACGTGGCCTCGAGGCGCCGATCTTCCTCTCCTGGGCGCGCACCAACCGAGGTGCGCTGATCCGCGTCCCGCACGTGTCGCGCACCCAGGCCGCACGAGTGGAGCTGCGCAGCCCCGACCCCTCCTGCAATCCCTACCTGGCATTCGCGGTCATGCTGCGCTGCGGGCTGGACGGCGTGGAGCGGCGGCTGCCGCTGCCACCGCCCGTCGAGGAGGCGCTGTACGGGTTCGACGAGGTCGAGCTGGAGCGGCGCAACGTCGGCCTGCTACCCGACAACCTCAAGGACGCGGTCGACGCCTGCGCCGACGACGACGTGGTTCGTGACGCACTTGGCGACAACTTGGCGGATCGCTTCCTCGAGGCCAAGCGAGCCGAATGGCGCGAATACCGCGGCCAGGTCACGGGGTGGGAGCTGGAGCGATACCTGGAGCGGGCCTGAGCATGCCACCCACGCTCGCCCTCGGTTCAGCCTGATGGAGAGTGCACTCATCACCGTGCGCGACGTGTGGCGCGGCGCCCTGCCCGAGGGCTCCGAGCTGCTCGGCGGTGGCGCGGGCCTGGAGCGCCGGGTCGACTGGGCGACGACACTGCGGACGCGACCACCGGCGTTCGAGGCCATCAAGGGCGGGGAGATGGCCCTGGTCCCGGTGGCGTCGATACGGCTGCTCGACGAACGCCTCGACCTCGCGGACGTCATGACCGGCCTCGCCGAGAAGGGTGGCGTCGCGGTCGCGGTTGTCGGCGACGCATCGCCGGGGAGCCTCGTTGTGGCCGAGCGGCGGCACATGCCGCTGCTCCGGCTGCCGGACGGCGTCCACGTCACCGAGATCCAGCAGTCGGTGGTGCGATTCATCGTCGAGCAGCGGACTGTGCTGCACGAGCGGGCCCAGTTGCTCCAGATGGAGCTGATGCAGCTCGCCCTGGGTGGGGCGGGCGCCGACGCGATCGTCGCCAGGCTGGGCGAGGTCACCGGCCGCGTGGTCGCCTGGCACGATGCCGCCGGCCGGCTGCGCAGCGTTACGGGTCAGCTCCCCGGCGTCGTTCGCGAGGCGCTCGGCAACGGCGAGGAGCTCCTGCGCTGGGTTGCCGGGCAGGCGGTGCCGGCGGCTGACCCGCCGGTCAACGAGTTCGGCTTGCCCCGAGGGCGCACCCGGCTGGTTGCGCCCATCCCGGGGCGCGACGGCGTCCACGGCTTCGTGTCGCTGATCGGCGAGGAGCACGAGCTCGGCCAGATCGATCGGGTGGGGGTGGCTCGGGGCGCCTCGGCATGCGCCATCGAGCTCGACCGAGAACGTGCCGTTCTGCGGGCGCGCGACGACCTCGAGGGCGAGCTGGTCGCCGCGTTGCTCGAAGGCTCATACGGATCGGAGGTTGGCGCAACCGAACGAGCGCGCCGGCTCGGCTTCGATCTCGGCGGCCACTTCAGTGTTCTTGTCGTGCGCAGCCATAACTCCGGTGCGGCGGCGCTCGACACGCTCACCGTCGCGGCGCGACGCTGCCTGGCACGGAGAGCTCCCGGATCACTCGTGGCTGCGCACGATGCCGCGGCGTGCGTCATCCTGCCCGAGCCGGCGACTGAGGCCGTCGATCACGCCAGGCTCGTGGCCGAGGCCCTGCGCGCGGACTGTGCCGCCGCACTGCGCGAGGAGGTGCTCGTCGGGGTCGGGAGGTCCCGGAGTGGTCCGCAGGGCGTGCGTCAGTCGCAGCGCGAGGCGGAGCACGCTCTGCGCATCAGTGCTCGCCTCAAGACGCCCCGCGCGGTGGCAACCTTCGCGGACCTCGGGCTCCATCGCCTGCTGGTGGCGATGACCCAGCATGCCGAGATGGACGACTTCTACCAGCAGACCGCCGGAGCCCTGGTGGCGTACGACGACCGCACCGGCTCGGGCCTGATGGAGACACTCGACGCCTTTTTCCACAGCCACGGTTCGCCGACCGACACGGCGCAGCGCCTCCACCTGCACCGCAACACCGTCCTCTACCGGCTGCGTCGCATCGAGGAGATCGCCGGCCTGCGCCTCGACGACCCGGCCACGCGTCTCAACCTCCACCTCTGCCTGCGCATCCGCGATGTGCTTCCCGCTGGGTCGTCGGCCCCGAGCGCAGCGTCTCGCTGAACTGACCTTGGGCTCGGCGCACAAGCGCCTGGCACAAATCTTGTGGCGGCGCGCGCATCGAACCATCTCTCCCGGCCTTCCTAGGCTTGGCCAAAGCCGTTACGCCGAGGAGGACGCCGTTGCACCGACGAACCCGCATCAGAATCGCCGTCGCAGGCGCCGCGGCGCTTGCCCTGCTGCCCCTGACCGCGCACGCCGCCGACACCACCGCCACGCAGGCTGCCGGAATCGCCGCGGACACCGTCTGGGTCGTCGTCGCGGCATGCTTCGTGCTCTTCATGCAGGCCGGCTTCGCGATGCTCGAGGTCGGCTTCACCCGGATGAAGAACGTGGGCACGGTGGTCGCCAAGGTGATCGTCAACCTCAGCATCAGCTCGATCGTGTATTGGGTCTGCGGCTTTGCCTTCGCATTCGGGGCGGCCACGGGTTTCACCAACAGCATCATCGGGGTGACCGGTTTCGCACCGTCCTTCCACCCGGGCTCGGCGATGAACCTGCCAATCCTCAACGCCGCGTCCACGGCTCCCGCGGCCGCGAAGTTCTTCTTCGAGTTTGTGTTCTGCGCGGTCTCGCTGGCGATCGTGTGGGGCACCATGCTCGAGCGCACCAGGTTCATCGTCTACATCCTCTTCGCCATCCCCTTTGCCGGCTTCATCTACCCGATGATCAGCCACTGGTTGTTCGGCGGCGGCTGGCTGATGACCACGCTCGGCGCACAGGACTTCGCCGGCTCGACCGTTGTCCACCTGACCGGCGCGACCGCGGGATTCGCGGGCCTTCTGCTCCTCGGCCCGCGCATCGGAAAGTATTCGCGGGACGGCAAGCCCAATGCGATCCCGGGACACAACATGCCGCTGGCCCAGCTGGGCGTGATCATCCTCTGGTTCGGCTGGTTCGGCTTCAACCCCGGCTCGACCCTCAATGCCACCAACCTTCACTTCGCTGACGTTGTGATCACCACCAACCTGGCGGCGGCGGCCGGCGCGCTGGCCGCGATGGCCGCCATCTACCGGCTGCAGAAGGCACTCGACGTCGGCATGATCGGCAACGGCGCCATCGCGGCGCTGGTCGCCATCACCGCCCCGAGCGGATACGTGCAGCCGTGGGCAGCCGTCATCATCGGCGCGGTCGCCGGAGTGATCGTGGTGTTCGGCGTCATCGCCATCGACAAGTGGATCGACGACCCGGTCGGCGCGCTCAGCGCTCACGGCCTGGCCGGCATCTGGGGCACGCTGTCCTGCGGGCTGTTCACCGACCCGCAGCTGGCCACCTTCAACGGTGTCGGTCAGGGCGGCCTCGTCTACACCGGCAGCTTCAAGCAGCTTGGAGCCCAGGGAGCGGCGGTCGGCGCCGCCTTCGCCACCGTCTTCGTGCTCAGCTATGGCCTCTTCTGGGCGATCAAGAAGACTGTCGGGCTGCGCGTCAGCGAGCGCCACGAGATCGACGGCCTCGATATCAGCGAACACGGCATGTGGGGATACCCCGAACAGTTCATGCCGGTGCCCGGCGGAGCGTACATACACCCCGACGCGGTCGCCGAGCCGGCGCGTCACCTGGTGGGTGCGCTGGTGCCCGGCGCGGACCATCCGCCCACCTCAGACCACGAACCCACGGCGGACCACGAACCCACGGCCCAGCACGTACCCTCGGGGGATCAGGTACCCACCGCAGATGGAGTTCCATCGTGAAGAAGGTCGAGGCGATCATCCGGCCCGAGAAGTTGCAGGCGGTACAGGACGCCATGGACACGCTTGGGGCGTCCGGGCTGACCATCACCGAGGTGATGGGCTGCGGGGCGCAGCGAGGCTACACCGAGACGTACCGGGGAGCCAGGGCCAACATCTCACTGCAGCGAAAGATCAAGGTGGAGACAGTGGTGGGCGACTCCCTGGTGGACGGGGTGATCCGCGCCATCAGCGGTGCGGCGGGAACCGGCGAGATCGGCGACGGCAAGATCTTCGTTCTCCCCGTCGATGACGCGGTGCGGATCCGCAGCGGCGAGCGCGGCGACACCATCGTCCGCCACCTGACACCAGAGCATTGGGGGCATTAGGAGCGAGGGGGGAGCATATCCCCCCTCGGGCTCCCTCAACCTGCGGTGTCAGCTCCAACGACACGAGGTCGCCTGCGCTGACGGTTAGGTCGGGCTAAGGATCACTCGCGTTAGACTCGGCCAGCCATGACCTACGTCGTCACGGAAACCTGCATCGACCTCAAGGACAAGTCCTGCATCGAGGTCTGTCCGGTCGACTGCATCCACGAGGTCGACGATGACCGGATGGTCTACATCGACCCCGACGAATGCATCGACTGCGGAGCCTGTGTCGACCCGTGCCCCGTCGACGCGATCTTCGCCGAGGAGGACGTGCCCGCCCCTCAGCAGCCGTTCACGTTGATCAACAAGATCTACTTCAAGGACAAGGGCGCCGCCCGCGAGCAGGTGAACGAGATCAAGCCGGTGGCGTGACACGGGGCGGGCATCCCGCCTCCTCCCAGGGTCGGAGTGCGTCGACGCTGGTTTGTGCGTGCTACACAAGGTCGGGGCTGCCGCTCTCGGGTGCGCTGTCCATAGTGACCACGACCGTCATGAGGCTAGCCTGAACGATGACAATCCGGCCCACGCCCAGCGGTCCCAGCCCTCCGCGTGACCGGCAGCCGACCATCGGAGGAAGGAGCGCATGGCGATCGACGAGTCGGTAGCCACCAGGTTCACAGCAGAGGTGTCGTCCACGATGTCCCCGACCGCCGTCTCCTCGCCCAGCCCCAAGCAGGTGATCAGTCGCGCCAAGGAATTGGGGGTGAAGATGGTCGATTTCCGCTTCACCGACCTTCCCGGCACGTGGCAGCACTTCAGCGTCCCCGTCAGCGAGCTCACCGAGTCTGTCTTCGATGCTGGCATCGGCTTCGACGGCTCGAGCATCCGCGGCTTCCAGAAGATCCACGAGAGCGACATGCTGCTCTTCCCGGACCCGGCTCGTGCGTTCCTCGACCCGGTCCTGGACGTGCCGACCATGGTGGTGGTCTGCGACATCGCCGACCCGATCACGCGGCAGCCCTACAGCCGTGACCCGCGGTACGTGGCCCGCAAAGCCGAGGAGTACCTGCGCAAGTCGGGAATCGCCGACACGTCCTACTGGGGTCCGGAGGCCGAGTTCTACATCTTCAACTCGGTTCGCTACGACCAGAACACCCACGAGGGCTACTACTTCATCGACTCCGATGAGGGTGTCTGGAGCACCGGCAAGAACGGCACCGCCAACCTCGGCTATCGACCCAAGTTGAAGGGTGGCTACTTCCCGGTGCCGCCGGTGGACAAGCAGCAGGACCTGCGCAGCCGCATCGTGCTCGCCATGATCGAGTCCGGGATCGACATCGAGGTGCATCACCACGAGGTCGGCACCGCGGGCCAGGCCGAGATCGACATGCGCTTCGACACGCTGGTGTCGATGGCCGACAAGGTGTTGCAGTACAAGTACATCGTCAAGAGCGTGTGCTATCGCGAGGGATATACGGCAACGTTCATGCCGAAACCGCTTTTCGGTGACAACGGTAGCGGGATGCACACCCACCAGTCGTTGTGGAACGGCGACGATCCACTC
>CATPCA010000370.1 GCA_955652545.1 Candidatus Dormiibacterota bacterium | reverse complement strand
CGCGATCCGCGGCACGACCGGCGAGGATCATCGACTCGACCCATTCCCGGGTGAGGGTGCCGATGTTCAGCACCAGCGCACCCGCCACACTGGCCATCTCCGCCACCTCTTCGGGTGCGTGCGCCATCACCGGCAGCGCGCCGATGGCGAGGGTGGCGTTGGCGGTCTCGTTCATGACCACATAGTTGGTGATCTGGTGCACGAGGGGCCGCTGTTCGCGCATCCGTCGCAGGGCTTCCCCGGTGGCGATCGAGGCGGCGCCCGCCGTCGCGGCGTTGTCCGCGGTCACCTGCCCGCTCCGCTGGTCACCAGCGGTTGGGATGGAACGCGGCTGCGGACGTCGAGCACGTCGACCGGGCCCTCGCCTCCGCCGATCTCTGTGAGACCGCGAGCGACCGCCGCCGCGCAGACGTCGGCCGCGTGCCGGGCAGCGGATTCGAGCGGCCATCCCTGGGCGATGAGCGCGGCCAGCGTCGCCGAATGCGTGCAGCCGGCGCCGTGCGTGGCGGCCACGTCGTGCCGCGCGACGTCGATCTCGATGTGCCGGCGTCCGTCGAAAAGGTGGTCGACCGCGTCCTCACCATGGCCGCCGGTGACGATCACCGCTGCCGCACCCATCGCGTGAAGACGCTCGGCCAGCTCGCGCCGCGACGCGTTGGGTAGGCCGGTCAGCGCCCGCGCCTCGTGGAGGTTGGGTGTGACCACGATGGCCAGTGGGAACAGGCGGCGGACCATCGCACCGACAGCGTCCTCGCGCAGCAACCGCGCCCCCGAGCTGGCCACCATCACCGGGTCGACCACGAGAGGCACCGGGTGTGCGGCCACGAAGGCGGCGACCACCTCGATGGTCTCCGCGGAGAACAGCATCCCGGTCTTGGCTGCCTCGACGCCGATGTCGTCGAACACCGCGCTCAGCTGAGCCTCGACGAACGGGGGTGGAACGGCGTGCACGGCGCGCACCTCGCGCGTGTTCTGCGCGGTGAGAGCGACGATGACGCTGCTGCCGTGGCATCCGGCTGCCGCAAACGCGCGCAGGTCAGCCTGGATGCCCGCGCCGCCGCCGGAGTCGGACGAAGCGATGCTCAGGACCCGAGCGATTCGTCTCACGTGCACTCCCTACGCTGGCATGACCCAGATCAGGTTCGCGGGTGTGATCTCAGCCCCGCACGGGGCACCCCGGTGCCACCAATCTACCACCTCCAGCGCCGCGCCGAGGTGGGCGTGGTTACGATGCGACGCCGACAGTCGCCGCTGCAGGGAGGCACCATCGCACGATGATCGCGACACCCGCCGATGAGGCGGAGACCGGCGTCCCCGTCCGTGAGGGCACCTACGGCGAGGCCGTGGCGGCGGTGGAACCGGGCGGCGTCGAGTACATCCCGCCAGCGGAGCGGCACGGCAGGCCGAGCCAACTGTTCTGGACGTGGACGTCGCCCAACCTGGAGTTCGCCACCGTGTACGTCGGTGTGCTGCCCATCGTCACGTTCGGCGGCGGCTTCTGGCCGACGGTGCTCGGGCTCCTCGTGGGCACCGCCCTCGGCTCCGCAACCCATGGGATCCTGTCCACCTTCGGTCCGCGCTTCGGGGTGGCTCAACTGATCCAGAGCCGCGGCGCGTTCGGGTTCACCGGCAATCTCCTCCCGGCGACGCTCAACGCAGTGACCTCCGGCGCGGGTTGGGTGGCGGTGAACTCGGTCAGTGGCGCCTTCGCCATCCGGACCTTCGCCATGCAGGTGGGTTGGAGCGTGCCATCTCTGTGGCTGGCGCTTCTGATCGTCGTGGCCGTCGAGGTCAGCATCGCGTTTGTCGGCTACAACCTGGTGCACCGGTTCGAGCTGGTGGTCTTTCCCTTCCTTGCGGTGGTGTTCCTCGTCTGCTGCATCTACATCTTCGCGCACACCAACACGGGGGCTGATTTCAATCGCAATGCTCCGCTCGCCTTCGGCGGCCCGATGGGGGCGTTCATCCTCGCGGTGTTCCTCGCCTACGCGTACGCCGTCAGCTGGAACGTCTACGCCGCTGACTATTCCCGGTATCTCCCCGCATCGACCAGCTCGATGCGCGTCGCGCTGGCCGCGGGCCTCGGGCTCTTCATCTCCTGCGCCCTGCTCGAGGTTGCCGGGGCTGGGCTGGCCACGGTGGCGGGCACCGCGTGGGGACCGAACGACGTGCCCACCAGCCAGTTCGTCAGGCCCCTGCCTGAAGCCCTCGGCATCATCGCCACCGTCGCCATTGCCGTCGGTGCCATCGCCGCCAATGTCCTCAACCTCTACAGCGCGGCCATGTCGTTCCTGACCCTTGGCATCCGGCTCACCATGCGGCGGCGCCGCGCCCTCGTCGCGATGCTGTTTGGTGTGGTCGGCTATTTCGTCGGCCTGACAGGGGCTGCCAACCCCGGGGGCAGTTACGAGGCGTTTCTCTTCTTCAACACGTATTGGATCGTGCCTTTCATCACAGTCGTGCTCGTCGACTACGCGCTGCGACGCGGGCTCTATCCACGGCGGGTCTTCTTCGATGCGCGGCACCGGCCGTGGCATGCCGTGGTGGCCATGCTCTCCGGCATCGTCGCGTCGTTCCCCTTCTGGAACCAAACCCTCTTCGTCGGTGTCGTTCCCTCGAACATCCCGGCCTTCGGCGACATCAGCTTCATCGTGGGCTTCGTGGTCACCGGCGCGGTGTACCTGGCGCTGCGCCAGCGGGCGAGAACGGTCGGCGCCTGAGCCTACGACTCCAGTCGGGCGCGGGCGGCGCGCAGTCTCTGGACGGTCACGTCGGGCCCGATGAACGCCATGGCCTCGAACACCGGCACGCCCTGGGGCCGGCCCAGGATGGCGATGTAGAGCACGCGGAAGCCGTCGCGGGCCTTGACGCTACGGGCGTCGAGCAGCGTGGTGAGCCTTTCGCGCATCGCCGTCACGTCGTCGAGGCCGCCTTGCTGCACGTCCGCGCAGGCCGCGTCGAGGAGCGCGATCGCGGTCTCCGCGTCCACCTTGCGAGGTGGGAACTCCACACCGTCGTCCCACGGCGCGTCGCCGAGCAGCGGGGCGGTGAGTGTGGTCGCATCGCGCATCACCACCATCCGCTCCTGGAGCATCGGCACCAATCGTCGCCGTGTCTCCTTGCTGGTTCCCGGGAGCCAGAACTCCAGCTGCTCGACGAGCTCTTCAGTGGACAGACGCCTGATGTGGAGCCCGTTGAGTGAGTCGAGTCGCTTCTGGTCGAACACCGCGGGAGAGTCGTTGACGCGGTCCAGCGAGAACCGTTCCACCAGCTCCGCCGGGGTGAACACCTCCTCCTCGGTGCCCGACGACCAGCCGAGCAGAGCCATCGCGTTGACCAGGGCGGGCGCCAGGTACCCGAGCTCACCGTACTCGAGGACGTTGCGCGCCCCTTGTCGCTTGCTCAGCTTGTGATGGTCCTCACCGAGCACGGGCGGGACGTGCGCGAAGCGCGGCGGGATCCACCCGAACGCCTTGTACAGACCGAGATGCTTGGGCGTCGATGGAACCCATTCGTCGCTGCGGATGACGTGGCTGATCTCCATGAGGTGGTCATCGACCACGACGGCGAGGTGGTAGGTCGGGAAGCCGTCGGACTTGAGCAGCACCTGGTCGTCGATGTCCGCGTTGTCGAAGGAGATCTCGCCGCGGATCAGGTCATCCCAGACGGTGCGGCCCGGTTCGATGTACTGGCGCAGGACCGCTGGCGCACCGGCCGCGCGCTCGACGAGGACCTCCTCCTGGCGGGTGAGACAGCGTCGGTCATAGCGCGTCGGTTGGTGCGCGGCTCGCTGTTGCTCGCGCATCTCGGCGAGCCGTGCCGGGCTGCATGTGCACCAGTACGCCGCACCGGCTGCGACGAGGCGCTCGGCGTGCTCGCGGTAGATATCTGTGCGCTGTGATTGCACGTAGGGACCGTGCGGGCCGCCCACCTCCGGTCCCTCGTCCCAGTTCAATCCCAGCCAGAGAAGTGTCTCCATGATCAGCGCCTCGCTGTCCTCGAGGTAGCGCTCCTGGTCGGTGTCCTCGATGCGGAGCACGAACGCACCACCGCTCGAACGCGCGGCCAGCCACGCGAACAGCGCGGTGCGCACCGAGCCGAAATGCAGGGGACCGGTCGGTGAGGGCGCGAATCGGGTCCGCATCGG
>CATPCA010000369.1 GCA_955652545.1 Candidatus Dormiibacterota bacterium | reverse complement strand
TCGCCAACATCATCGTCGACGTCACCTACGACACGACGAAAAACCCAGTGGCGTTGAGCGCGGTCACGGTGACGGTGAGTGACACGGTGAGCGGGCTCTCCTTCCCACTGGCCTCGACGTTCCCGATGACGGGACAGAGCACCGACCCGGTCTTCGGCCAATGAGGGCGGCGGGGCGGGGCATCGTCCTCAACGTGTAGCGTCCCCCTCTGAGCCTGGTGACCCAAGCCCGTGGTTGAGGTCGTCGTCGGCGCGATGAGTTTCCGCGCCGCCCGCGGTCGTATTGATTGACCCGGAAGCGACCGGCGACGCTCGAACCGGACAGGAGGGCCGAGATGCCTGAGCACAAGATCGGAACCCGCGAGGAATGGCAGGCGGCTCGGGACGAGCTCGCCAAGCTCGAACGCGAGCAGGCGGAGCGAAACGAGGAGGTCAAGAGCAAGCGTCTCGATCTCCCCTGGGTCCCCGTTGAGAAGGAGTATGAGTTCGACACCGAGGACGGCAAGAAGACGCTTGCCGAGCTCTTCGACGGCCGCTCACAGCTCCTCGCGTACAACATCATGTTCGGCCCCGACTACACCGTCGGTGCCTGCCCCGGCTGCACCAGCCTGGGCGACGGGCTCGACGGCTCGCTCATTCACCTCAACCATGCCGACGTGACGCTGATCTGCTTCTCGCGGGCGCCGATCGAGCGGCTGACCGCGTACAAGCAGCGGATGGGCTGGCAGTTCCCCTACGTCTCGACCGGCAACACCGACTTCCCCTTCGACTTCGGTCTGGCGACGACCCCCGAACGGGCACAGGAGATTCCCGAGCTCAAGGAGATGCTCGACAACCCGCCTGACTTCCTCCAGCAGTGGTCACGCCAGATCGGGGCCGAGCTCAAGGACGGGCTGCGCGAGAGCCCGAGCTGGATCGCCTTCGGGCGCGAGAACGGGACCGTCTACCACACATACACGGTGATGGCGCCCGACCCGTTCGTCGCGCCGTACTTCAGCTTCCTGCTCGAGCGAACGCCGAAGCCCCAACCCGCGGAGCCCGGCACGCGGCGCAGGGATGAATACCCGGACTGAACCGCTGGGGGAGCGGGGGGGACTCGAACCCCCGACCTCTGCCGTGCGAGGGCAGCGCTCTCCCAGCTGAGCTACCGCCCCGTGGTCGCGCGAGGCGCCGCCGAGTATAGGACTGACCTGCCGATGGCTGGTCGCACCCCTACGCGGGCGGTCCGGGAGAAAGCGTGGCGGTGGCGGTGTGTGATGCGCCGGCGCCGTCGCGCCAGGAGATCGAGACCTGGTCACCGGGACGCCAGCCCTGGCTGGCTGTCTGGAAATCCGCGGCCGACGTGATGGCGGTGCCCGCAAAGGAGGTGATCACATCGCCGAGCGCGATCCCTGCATGCGTGCCCGCCTCGCCACCGGTGAGGCTGATCACCTTCGCACCGTCCTGTGCGCTGGTGTCCGCGACCGCGAGACCGAGGACGCCGCTGTGTCCCGATTGAATGTATGGCGACGACGTGCCCGCGATGATCTGGTGGGCGATTCCGATGGCGGTGTCGATGGGGATGGCGGCGCCGTAGGTGGCGGTCTGGTCGCCTGTGGTCGGCGACCCGGCGGTGTCCATGCCGATGACGCGATGCTCCTCGTCCAGCAGTGGTCCGCCGGAATCTCCGGGCTGGATGGGTGCGTTGAACTGGATCAGGCCGGCCAGCGCGTTCTCGGTGTTGTTGCCCTCACTGCGCACCGTCAGGGTCTGGTCGAGGGAGATGACCTTCCCGGTCACCACCACCGGCGCTCCGTTGTGACCGAGGGCATTGCCCTCAGCGGTGACGTCGTCGCCCAGGTTGACGACGCCTGAGTTCTCGAGCGGCACAGTCGCCATCGCGGACGCACCTTGCAGACGGATCACCGCGACGTCCTGGGTGGGGTCCACGCCGACGACGGTCGCGTTGTAGACGCGGCCGTGCGCACCGACCTGCGCGGTCAGGTCGGTGGTCCCCGCCACCACGTGGTTGTTGGTCAGCACGGTGCCGTCGGACGTGATGATCATCCCGGTGCCCGCGATCCGGCCGCCCGGGACGGTGCCGTTGATGTTGACGAGCGCCGCGCTGATGTCGGCCGAGGCGCTGCTCGACGGCGATCCGCCCGAGGCGGCGTGCTGACCGATGCGCCCACCCACGAGCACACCGATGACCACGCCGGCGACGGCGATGACGACGGTGCCGCCGGCGATGCCCGCGTTGCGGTTCACGGCTGGCGGGACGGCACCGCGATGTATGCCGCGTTGGGAGCGACGTTGAGCGTTGCCGCCACCTTGCCCGCAGCCACGTCGACGATGTAGAGCCTCTGCTGACTCGTGTCGAGCACATACGCCCGCAGCCCATCGGGCGTCAGCGCGGCGCGCTGCGGCCGCGATCCGACGGCCACTGACTTGGTGGTGTCCAGTGTTGCGGTGCTGAGCAGCAGCAGCTGGCCGCCGGTGTTCTCCACCGCGACCAGGGTCGAATCGTCGGGCGTCGGCGACATGCCGACGATGTTGCCGGTCTCGGCGTGGGTGAGCACGATCGCGTTGCTGGACACCAGGATCTCCTGGATCTGGTGGTTCTCCAGGACGTACAGGTTGGTGCCCGTGTTGCCCATCACCATCGAGGGGGAGGAGCCGACCCGGATCGCCGCGCTGACGGCCCCGGACGTGGTGTTCACTGCGAGCACCGCAGTGTTGCTGGGGCAGGCTGCGTAGAGGGTGGCACCGTCCGGCGTGATCACCAGCTGGCCGGGGCTGCAGGGCAGAGGCAGGGTCCGTCCGGGCCGCCACTGCTTCACGTCCACGGTGGTGATGTCGTTGCTCTGGTGGTTGGCGACGAAAGCGGTGCTCCCATCGGGGGCCAGTGTCAGAGACGATGGCGCCGTCCCGACCGGGATGCCGAAGCTCGCCTTCGACGAGACGGTGTCGATCGCGGTGAGGAAGCCGGGATGCGTGCCGTCTCCGAAGCTGAGAACCAGCAGCGTCCTGTGGTCGGGGGTGAGCGCGAGCTCCTCCGGTGTGCCGGCGACGTGGATGGGATCACCGGCGCGCCTGCCGGCGAGGTCGACGTGCTGCACGCTGTTGGACAGCCCGTTGGCGACCCATGCGGTGCTGGAGTCGCGGGCGATAAGCATGTTCGGCTGATTGCCCACAGCGACGACGGACGTGCCGCTGCTGGCCAGCCCGTTGAGCACGGTCACGGTTCCCGGTGTGCTGGCGAACAGCACCCAGGCACCACCGCTCTTGGGCAGGCTCATGTCCGACGGCGCATTGTTCAGCGGCAGGGGCGCGCCGGCGGTGCGCGCACGCAGGTTGACCGGCACCAGCGTCTGGTCGAGGCTGCAGGCGATCCACGCGGTGGCGCCGTCGGCCGTGATTGCGGCGTGGTCGGGTCCGGCTCCAACCGGAACCGTGCCGACGACCGACCTGGTGACGAGGTCGACCAGCGTCACGCTGCGGTCGATGCTGTTGGTGACGACGAGGAGGTGGCCGTCAGGGCTCATCGCCGTGCCGGCCGGCCCGTGGCCGACGGTGATGGGGTGACCGACAGTCTGAGAGCGGACGTCCACGGGGAACACCAG
>CATPCA010000368.1 GCA_955652545.1 Candidatus Dormiibacterota bacterium | reverse complement strand
CCTTCAATCAACGGGCGGCTCCGGTTTCACCAACGCCGACGACGTCGCGGTGATCCCGCTGACCACAGACCAGGACCTGCTCGCCGGACAGGGCAAGGTGCAGCGCATCGTCATCGCATCGTCGAGCTCCGCCACGGTGGGTTCCGCGTACCTCGAGGCCGACCAGCTGCTCCTTCAGACGCATCACATCACCGATGCCACGGCCGCCGACTTCAGCATCGTCAGCCAGAGCTCCTTCCTGAGCACCGCTCAGTCGGTGACGACCACTCTCACCCTGCTGCTCGCCAGCATCGCGGCGATCTCGCTGCTGGTTGGTGGCATCGGGGTCATGAACATCATGCTCGTCACCGTCACCGAGAGGACCAGAGAGATCGGCCTGCGCAAAGCGGTGGGTGCGACACCCGCGGACGTTCTCAAGCAGTTCCTTGTGGAGGCTGCAACGCTGAGCGTGGTGGGTGGGATCCTCGGCGTGGCGATCGCTTTCGCCGTGGGTGCGGTGCTGCCGCATCTCACCAGCATCGCCATCCACATCACTCCCCTCCCGGTGGTCGTCGCGGTCGGCGTGGCGGCTGCGGTGGGCCTGATCTTCGGCGTCTATCCCGCGGCGCGAGCCTCTCGACTTGCGCCGATTGTGGCACTGCGTTCGCAGTGACCCTGTCAACCGACATGTTCCGGAGAACCCGTATGCCATCGCCGACGAAGCTTCTTCTCTGCTGTTCTGTGATCGCCGTCGCCGGCTGTGGCAGCGCGAGCGCCAGCAACGGCGCCGGCGGCGCGGCGACTCCGTCCGCCTCGGGACGTGCCGCCGGCGCAGGCACAGCCGGTCAGCTCGTCCAGGTCAGCGGCACCAAGCTCACCCTGAGCACCACCAACGGTGACGTCCCCGTCGTGTACACGAGCGCAACGGTCATCACCACGACGAGCACGGGTTCCCCGGGCGACATCGTGCCCGGCACCTGTGTCGCGATCGTCGGTCAGAAGGACTCAACGGGTGGGGTGACCGCCACCACGGTGCGGCTCAGCCGGCCGGTCAACGGCTCCTGTGCACTCGGCCGGCCGCCGGGCGCGGGCGGATCGCCTCGCGCGTTCCCATCGGGCGGCGCCCGCCCCTCGGGGGCTCCTGCGTTGAATCCCAACACGGCCGTCATCAACGGCATGGTGACCGCGGTGACCGGCACCACGGTGGCCGTGCGGACCATCGCCGGCGCAGCGAGCTCTGCGACGGTGCCGACCACCCTGTCCGTCACCGAGTCATCGCCCGCGACCCCGGCCGACCTCACCGTGGACAGCTGCGTGCGCGCCCTCGGCCGTAAGGATGCCCAGGGAGTGGTCCAGGCCACGGCCCTGACGATTCAGCCCACCAATTCGAGCGGCTCCTGCACGTTCGGCGGAGGAGGCGGCGGCTTCGGCTTCGGCGGTGGCCGCGGGTTCGGAGGAGGGGTGCCGAGCCCGGCCGCCTAGCTGCAGAGCCGGCGTCAGTCTCGCTCGGCGATGCGGTTGATGATCTCGTTCATCGCATCGAGGCGTTCGGCGACGGTGCCGAGTATCGCCTTGGCCTCCGCGGGCAGCTCACCGAACGTCCCCTCGTCGAGCATCGAGACGTAGCCGACCGCGACGACGAGGGGCTGGCGGAGCTCGTGGCAGAGCAGCCCGATCGAGTCGGGGTCGCCCACCCCCGGCGTGGCCAGGGGTTCCTGGCTGGAGTGCTCTTCCATGGGTGCCACCGATGATAACCGCGCGTCGTCGCCGCCATCGGGACAGGCGCCGCACCGCGGAGGTGGGTTCGGCGGAGGCGTCGATATACTCGCGCCGTGCATCGGTGGGGCCGCCTCGTGTACGCCCGCCGCCGTCGCGTGCTCGCCCTCTCCATCGTCGGCTTCGTCCTCTCGATCGTGGCCATCGCCAACGGCGGCGAGCCTCGGAATGCCAACAGCTTCGATTTCGAGTCGGCGCGCGGCTTCACGCTCATCTCAAACCAGCTGCCGAAGAGCGGCGTCAACTTCACACTCATCCTCGGTGACAGCCGCCGCTCCGCCGTCGATCCTGCATTCCATCGCGAGGTGGCCGAGGCGCTGGCTCCGCTCGGCGCCGACCATCGCGCCGCCGGGATCCAGACGGCGTACACGGCGCCGACGGCGTTGGCAGCGCAGATGGTGTCCGCCAACGGCCACATGATCCTCGCGGTGGTCTCTCTCAACGTCGATTTCGCGACCGCCCGCAAGCAGTTCGGCGAGATGCGCGGCGAGATCGCCGCGCCGCCGGGCCTCACCGTCGTGGCCAGCGGCGATGTACCGCTCGCGTATGCATTCGACAGCCTGCTCGCCGCGGACCTCGAGAAGGCCGAGATCGGCTCGTCGCTGGTCGCGCTGGTGCTGCTTCTGATCGTCTTCGGGACTGGCGTCGCCGCGCTGGTGTGCCTCGCCATCGGCCTGCTCGCGGTGACCGGGGGTGTCGGCGCGGCGCTCCTGCTCGCACATGCCACCGATGTGTCGACCTACGCCCTGAACATCGTCACTCTCATCGGCTTGGGTATCGCGATCGACTATTCGCTCTTCATCGTCAGCCGATTCCGCGAGGAGCTGGCAGGGGGCAGGGACGTCGCGCAGGCGGTCGCCGTCGCGATGGCCACGGCGGGCCGAGCGATCCTCTTCAGTGGCCTCACGGTG
>CATPCA010000367.1 GCA_955652545.1 Candidatus Dormiibacterota bacterium | reverse complement strand
GATGAGCAGGACGCAGGCGGTCGTCGCGACGGCCACGACCGCGGCGGCGGCCACCGCCAGGAGCAGCGTTGCGAGCGGCGAGTGCCCCACAGTGACGGCCCTACCCCTGCTCGCCGGCTTCGAATTGCGTGAGAAGCCAGCCGGCATGGGCGCTGACGCGATCGACCGGGTACATCTCAGGCTGGGTGAGCACGAGCCGCACCAGTTCATCTGCGGTGGTCACCAGCATCAGCGCCATGAGCTCCGGGTCGGGCACCTCCCGCCCCGCGACGAAGCCCGGCGCCACCGCGGCCGCGAGCTGGGCCACGACCCGGCTGCGTCCCTCGGCGATCCTCTCCCGGGCGGCCTTCGGCGCACCCTCGGCGGGCATGAGCACCAGCCGCCAGGTGACCGGGTCTGCCTTCGCGACCTCGAGGTAGCCACGCAGGGCTGCGAGCAGCACGGCCCGCGGCTTGCTGCCAGCGAGATCCGTGGGCAGCACCGCCGCCAGCTGTTCGAGGGCCGTCCGCGAGAGCAGGTCGATGAGAGCGTCGAGCAGTCCACGCAGATCGCCGAAGTGCTCATAGACGACAGGCCGGCTCACCCCGGCGCGCCGAGCGACGGCCTCGATGGTGACCGCGTGGAATCCCTCCGCCCCGACCATCGCCTTGGTCACCTCGAGCAGCTGGAGGCGGCGGTCCGCCGCGCTCAGCCGGCGGGCGCTCCGTGTCGCAGTATCCATTGGTGGACATTCTACCTTACGTTGGTGTAAGTTTCGTAAGCGTAAGTTACCACTACCGCTGGAGGGTAGGACGTGGAGCGGTTCCGGATCGCGATCATCGGGTCGGGCTTCTCCGGTCTGGGCACGGCGATCCGCCTCAAGCGTGCCGGCATACACGACTTTGTCGTGCTCGAGCGAGCCGGCGACCTCGGCGGGACGTGGCGCGACAACAACTACCCGGGTTGCTGTTGCGACATCCCCTCCCACGTGTATTCGTTCTCGTTCGAGCTCAACCGCGCCTGGACCCGCGGGTTCGCGTCCCAGGCGGAGATCCTCGATTACCTGCGGCGGACGGCGCGGAAGTACGACGTGATGCGGCACATCCGCTTCGACCACGAGATGCGCAGCGCGGCTTGGGATGAGCAGGCTCAACGCTGGGTGGTCGACACCGCCCAGGGCAGGTTCAGCGCTCAGATCCTGGTGTCGGCGGCGGGGCCGCTGAGCGACCCGAGCATCCCGGACATCCCGGGGCTGCCAAACTTCGCCGGCACGGTCTTCCACTCGGCGCGCTGGAACCACGACCACGACCTCAGCGGCGAGCGCGTGGCCGTGATCGGCACGGGCGCCTCAGCGATCCAATTCGTTCCCCAGATCCAGCCGAAGGTGGCGCGGCTACACCTCTTTCAGCGCACGCCCCCCTGGGTCGTCCCCCGCATGGACTACCGCATCACCGCGGCGGAACACTGGCTGCTCCGCTGGGTCCCCTTCGCCACCGCCCTGGTGCGGGCGGCGCTCTATTGGTTCCTCGAGGTCCGCATGGTGGGCTTCAGGAGACCCAAGGTGATGAAGGGCGCCAGCCGCCTCGCGCGGTGGCACCTCAAGCGGCAGGTGCCCGACCCGGCGCTTCGCGCCCGGCTCACCCCCGATTACACATTGGGCTGCAAGCGCGTCCTGGTGTCCGACGACTACTACCCGGCGCTCACCAGGCCCAACGTCGAGGTGGTCACCGACGGGGTGCGGGAGGTCCGCGCCCACTCATTGGTGACCACCGCCGGCGCTGAGCTCGAGGTCGACACCGTCATCCTCGGCACCGGCTTCCACGTCACCGACAACCCGATCGCGTCCCGGGTGCGTGGTCGCCACGGGAAGACGCTCGCCGAGGTCTGGTCCCCGAGCAGCGGGCGTACCTCGGCATGTCGGTGGCCGGCTTCCCCAACCTCTTCGTCATCATCGGGCCGAACACCGCGCTCGGCCACAACTCGATGGTCTTCATGATCGAGTCGCAGCTCAACTACCTGATGGGGTGCCTCGAGGCGATGCGCACGCGCGGCGCGAGCACCGTCGAGGTGCGCTCCGACGTAGTGGCTGCGTTCAACGACGAGATCGACAGGGCGATGCAGGGCACGGTCTGGAGTGCGGGCTGCAACAGCTGGTACCTCGATTCGGCGGGGCGCAACAGCGTGGTCTGGCCCGGCTGGTCGTTCCAGTTCCGCAGCCGTACCCGGCACTTCGAGCCCCAGAAATACGTCATGTCGAGAGCCCCCTCCGGGGGGTGAGCCGGGCAAGGTTCGGAATCGGCCCTGGGCGGGTACAACAGGTTCAGAACCAATCAGCCGGGCACCCCCGTCCGGTCCCGTGAGCACGAGAGATGACTGAACTGACTTCCGAACTCCTTCCCATCCTTCCCCTGGACGACGTCGTGGTCCTGCCCGGCATGACCGTCACCCTCGGCGTTGACGGTGACGCCCAGCAGGCGGCGGTGGCGGCGGCGCAGAAGGGCAATCGCCTGCTCCTGCTCGTGCCTCACGTCGCAGGCACCTTCGCGCCCATCGGTACGGTCGCCCGTGTCGAGGAGTCGGGAAAGCTCCCCACGGGCGCTGAGGTGTCGATCCTCAAGGGCCTGCACCGCGCTCGCCTCGGCGGCGGCCAGTCGGACATCGGCGGCGCCCTCTGGGTGGCGGTCGAGCAGCTTCCCGACGGGGAGCCGACGGAGCCCGCCCGCGAGCTGGCGCGCGAATACCGAGCCCTCATCGAGACCCTGCTCGAGTCCCGAGGCGCCGGCCGGGTCATCGAGGCGGTGCGGTCAGTCCGCCATCCCGGTCAGCTCGCCGACCTGGCGGGTTACTCGCCGGACCTCAGCGTGGAGCAGAAGGTGCGCGTCCTCGAGGCACTGGACATCGAGGAGCGGCTCTCACTGCTCATCGACTGGACCAAGGACATCCTCGCCGACGCGTCGGTTCGGGAGAAGATCCGCACCGAGGTCAACGAGGGGATGGAGAAGACCCAGCGCGATTACCTCCTGCGTCAGCAGATGGAGGCGATTCGCAAGCAGCTGGGCGAGGGCAATGACAACGTCGCCGCCGGCTATCGCGAGCGTCTCGAGAACGCGGGCATGCCTGAGGGAGTGCGCAAGGAGGTCGAGCGCGAGCTCGACCGGTTCGAGCGGACCAGCGAGCAGAACCCCGAGCACGGGTGGATCAGGACCTACCTCGACTGGATGTTCGAGATCCCGTGGAACGTGCGCTCGGAGGACAACTACGACCTCGATGAGGCGCGTCGCATCCTCGACGCCGATCACACCGGGCTCGACGACGTCAAGCAGCGCATCCTCGAATTCCTTGCGGTGCGCAAGCTGCGTCACGAGCGCGGGCTCAACGTGCTCGGCGGCCGCGGCTCGGGCGCGATCATCACCCTGGTCGGCCCGCCCGGCGTCGGCAAGACGTCGCTTGGCGAGTCGGTCGCGCGTGCCCTGGGCAGGAAGTTCGCCCGCGTGTCGCTCGGTGGCATCCATGACGAGGCCGACATCCGCGGACATCGGCGCACCTACGTGGGCGCTCTGCCCGGTCGCATCGTGCGCGCTCTCAAGGAGTCGGGCACCAAGAACCCGGTGATCATGCTCGACGAGATCGACAAGGTTGGCAGTGATTGGCGGGGTGACCCATCGTCGGCATTGCTCGAGGTGCTCGATCCCGCGCAGAACAACACGTTCCGCGATCACTACCTGGAGGTCGACCTCGACCTGTCCGAGGTGCTGTTCATCCCCACCGCCAACGTCTGGGAGACCATCCCGGCGCCGCTGCTCGATCGCATGGAGCTGATCCGGCTGGACGGTTACACCGAGAACGAAAAGGTCGCGATCGCTCGTGACCATCTCCTGCGCCGCCAGGTCGAGCAGGCCGGTTTGCGCGCCGACGAGGTCAGCGTCACCGACGACGCCATCCTCGCGGTGATCACCGACCACACCCGCGAAGCCGGGGTGCGCAACCTCGAGCGCGAGCTCGGCAAGATGACCCGCAAGGTCGCCACCCGCATCGCCGCAGGCGATCTCACGCCGCCGCTGGAGATCACACCGCGGCAGGTGCGCGAACTGCTCGGCAAGCCGAAGTTCGACAACGAGGTCGCCGAGCGCACGGCGGTTGCCGGCGTGGCCACCGGCCTGGCCGTGACCGGGACCGGAGGTGACGTGCTTTTCATCGAGGCGGCCCACACGGACGGCGACGGCAAGCTGACCCTCACCGGCCAGCTCGGTGACGTCATGAAGGAGTCGGCGCAGATCGCGCTGTCCTACATCCGGGCGCACGCGAAGGAGCTGGGTGTCGACCCGGCGGCTGCGGCCAAGAGCTTCCACGTGCACGTCCCCGCCGGGGCGGTTCCCAAGGACGGCCCATCGGCAGGCATCGCCATGACCACCGCGATGGTCAGCCTGCTCACCGGGCGGCCGATGCGCCACACCATCGCCATGACCGGTGAGGTGACACTCCAGGGCCTGGTGCTGCCGATCGGCGGCGTCAAGCAGAAGGTGCTCGCCGCGCACCGGATGGGGCTGACCGAGGTCATCCTGCCGCGTCGCAACGAGAAGGACATCGATGACGTGCCGGAGAGCGTGCGCGACCAGATGACGTTCCACTTCGCCGGTCGGGTCGAGGAGGCCATCAGCGTGGCTCTCGAACCTGCACATGAGGTG
>CATPCA010000366.1 GCA_955652545.1 Candidatus Dormiibacterota bacterium | reverse complement strand
TGACCCAGTTGATGGGGCGTGCCGGCCGGCGGGGCATCGACACCGTCGGCCACGGCGTCATCCTCAAGGAGGCGGACGTCGACGTGCGTGACATCTACGACGCCGCCATCGGCGGCGAGATGAGTGTCGACAGCAAGTTCGCGCCGACCTACACGATGGTGCTGAGCCTGCTGCGCACCCGAACCGTGGAGCGAGCCGAGGAGCTGCTCGACAAGTCCTTCGGGCAGTACCAGAACGTGCAGCGGGCGGATCACTGGAGCGAGAAGCGCCGGAACCTGGAGGAACAGCTCGCCGACCTGCGCCGCCGGGTCTTCCGCCATCCCAAGGTTGCCTGCACCGAGCGCACCCTGACCACCCACCTCGCGCTCACCGAATCCGTCGAGGAGCTGCAGTCCTCCGTACGTCGCGCCAAACGCGAGCACTGGCGCGACTCGCGCCGCGGCCGGTCGAGCGGACGCGGCGCCGATCCGGGCCAGCGCTTCGAGGCGATGCGGCGTGAGCTCCGCGACAAGCAGCAGCGGCTGAACAACTCACCGTGCCACACCTGTCCGTTCCTCGGCGAGCATCGCGCGCACAGGTACGAGATGCGCGGGATCGAGGAAACCCTCGACGGCGGCGAGGCGGAGCTCGAGTGGGCGCGCCACCGCTACCGGCGTGAGTTCCATGCCCTGCGCAGCGTGCTCCACGACGCCGGCTTCCTGCAGGCAGATGCCCCGAACCAGCTCGGGCTGCTGGCAGCGTCGCTGTTTGGCGAGAACGCGCTGCTGGTCGCCGACGCCATCGTGGCCGGGCATCTCGAGCCCCTCGACCCCGCCGAGCTCGCCGCTGCGCTGGTCAGCCTGGTCGCGGAGGATCGGGGCCGCGACCGGCCGCAGCCCTCCCGTCACCACTTCCCCACTCCTCGCGTCGAGGTCGCCTATCGCCGGCTGCGCGGCTCGCTGCACCGCCTCGTGGCCCTCGAGCGCCAGCACGGGCTCCAGACATTGCGCCCGCTGTCGGTCGATTACATCAATGCCGCGCACCAGTGGGCGTCGGGCACCCCCCTGGTCGACATCGAGACGCCGGCGGCCAACGACATCGGGGACGTCGTCAAAGCGATGAAGAATCTCTACTCGATGCTGCGCCAGATGGAGCAGGCGCTTCGCGACCATCCCCTCTTCGCCCGGGTGCGGCAGGCCCGCGAGGCGATGGAGCGAGACCTGATCCGCCGCGTGTGAATGTGCGCTATCGCCGGCAGGGTCTGTTAGCATCGCTGCCATGCAAGTGGCAGTGGTGGTCGACGCCGCCTCGATGATGATGCGCCGCGGAGGTTTCCGAACGTAGCGGCGCATCGCGCCCTCGTCAGGAGACCTCCCGGAACCAACCGGGAGGTTTTTTTATGTCCAGGATCGACGCCGCAGACCCCGTCGGGGGCCCCGCTGCCCTCGCGCCGTCAGGGCCAAGCCACGTGGCCGGCCTGCGCTGCCGCGCCTGCGGCCACGAGCTCCCCATCACGGCGACGCATCTCTGCGACCTGTGTTTCGGTCCTCTCGAGGTGGCGTACGACTACGTGGCGATCGCACGACGCATTTCTCGCGCGCGCATCGAGGCCGGCCCACCGAGCCTGTGGCGGTATCGCGACCTGCTGCCCGTCGGCGACCAGGAGCCCACAACTCTCGGCGAGGGATTCACTCCCCTGGTTCACGCCCGCAACCTCGGGGACGAGCTCGGCCTGAGCAGCCTGCATCTCAAGAACGACACGGTCAACCCCACCAACTCGTTCAAGGACCGAGTGGTCGCGGTCGCGCTCAACTGGGCGCTGCAGAACGGTTTCCGCACCATCGCCTGCGCGTCAACAGGCAACCTCGCCAACTCCGTGGCGGCCTACGCAGCCAGGGCAGGGATCAGGGCGGTGGTTTTCATCCCCGCCGACCTCGAGCCGCAGAAGATCGCGGCGACCGCCGTCTTCGGGGCCACCATCGTCCCCATCGCGGGCAACTACGACGACGTCAACAGGCTCTGCGCTGAGCTCGCCGACGATCTCGACTGGGGCTTCTGCAACATCAACCTGCGCCCGTACTACAGCGAGGGCAGCAAGACCCTCACCTTCGAGACCGCCGAACAGCTCGGCTGGCGACTCCCCGACGAGATCGTGATCCCGATCGCGTCGGGGTGCCAGTTCGTCAAGCACCGCAAGGCAGCCGCCGAGCTCGTCAACCTTGGGCTCGTCAGCGGGCGGCGGCTGCCCCGGTTCACGGGAGCCCAGGCACTCGGCTGCTCACCGGTCGCCGATGCTTTCGCGCGGGGCAGCGACGTCGTGCAGCCGGTGCGCCCGGACACGATCGCGCGCTCGCTGGCCATTGGTAACCCATCGGACGGTGCCGATGTGCTCCGCATCGCCCGTCGCAGTGGCGGCGTCGTCGCCAGCGTCTCCGAGGACGAGATCCGCGACGGCATCGACCTGCTCGCACGCACCGAGGGGATCTTCACCGAGACCGCCGGTGGCGTGACCGTGGCCGTGCTTCGCAAGCTGGCCCGGCAGGGTCGTTGGAAGGGCGACGAGACGGTCGTCGCATACATCACCGGCCACGGCTTGAAGACCCTGGATGCGGTGGCGGGACGCCACCCGGTTGGCGAGCCGGTGAGCCCGCAGCGTCGCAGCGTCTATCGCAGGCTCGAGGAGCTCGGCGCGAGCTGAGCTCACTCTTCGCGGACCATCGCCTCGGGAACGCTGACCACGCGGTAGGGCATGTCCGTGATGTCGTAGAACCGGAGCGGCTTGCGCAGCCGCTTGGCGATGCCGATCTGCACCTTGACCCCGAGGGACAGGTTGCCGAACACCCACATCTGGTCGCAGCGCACGATCAGGTTGTTGAACGCCTCGCGCACCGTTTCCTTGGGAACGGTGTGGAGCAGGTAGTAGTCGAAGAGCATGAACGGCGAGATCGGCACGCCGCCCTCGTCGAGGACGAACTTGGTGATGTGCTGGCGCCAGTAGAAGTTGCGATTGCTGATGGCGCAGTAGATCAGCTGCTTGGGCCGCCGCAGAGCCCGCTCCGCCTGTTCCGCAGGGCTGGCCTTGGGGCGCGGCGTGAAGATCCGCTCGAGGATGTCCTCGGCGTCCTTGACCGCCGGCGTGGGCGCGGACAGCGGTTCGGAGCTGACGTCGGGCACGGCTGAAATACCTTTCTGGGACAGCCGAAACGGCTGCCGGATCATATCACCGGCGCATCGCGGGCGCCGTGCCACCTCCTCCCCTTGGAGATCTCATGCGGCTGTCGCTTCAGCCCAGTCCGCGAGCTCCCGCAATCGCCTCAATGCGCAGCCGAGCAGTTGCACGTGGGCCGGGTCGTTGAGCCATCGGCTCTGTCCGGACGGATGGGGCAGAGGAAGAAGCACGGGCGGGCGTAGGGGCGGACCTTCGACGATCTCGCCATCGGATGTCCACGATCGGCCCACGATCTGCTCGAGGCGACGCCCGGGAAGGAAGCGGCCGTGGGCCAGGGTGCCGATGCAGATGATCAGCGCCGGTGCGAGAAGCTCGAGATACGCGTCCAACCAACCGCTGCACTCCGCGACCTCGCGAGCGCTCGGCCTGCGGTCGCCGTTGCCGCCCGGCAGCCTGCCGGGGAAACATGTGGTCATCGACGTCATGAACACCCGATCGCGAACTGCCGCCTCGTTGGCGAACCCGGCGCTTGCCATCCAGCGCATCAGGTGGGCGCCGGCGCGTCCCGCGAACGGCCGGGTGACGTCGTCCTCGACCGGTCCCGGCGCCTGGCCGACGAGCATGATGCGCTGACCGCGTCTGCCGCTGAAGACGGGGTGGGCACGCTCGAGGTGACCGGTGTGCACGCAGCGCACACAGGCTCGATGCTCTCGCTGAATTGCCTCGATTGCGCCGAGAGGAGCCGCTGCCACCGCGCGATTCTAGGATCGACCCCCGCAGGGTGCGGCGCTATGATCAACCCTCCGCCAGCGCTGTGCTCCCGTCCCCCCCCCGGCGGCACCGTCCAGCACGACCAGCACAGGACTGCAATGCCCGACGACCCACCGCGCTCACCCTCCGGCCAGCAATCCGACCCGCGCCCGGCGGCGGGCGCTCCGCCGTGGTGGGGTGCGCTGGGCCGACCGGACCTGCCATTGGACGGCGACAACGTCCCAGCGCCGGTTCGGATGGCTCCGCCGGCTCACAAGAACCAGCGGCGGCCAAGCACGAGCCGCGCCCCGCGGCGCTGGCTCGCCTGGGGTCTCAACGCTGCCGTGCTCGCCCTTGCCGTCCTGATCGTCTGCATCGGTGTCGGCGTGGTGTCGTTCAAGATGTTCCTCACCGTCGGGCTCCTCTTCGGCGTCCCACTGATCGTCGCCGCTCTCACCGTGGTGGTCGTCGCACGGCGATCACGCTGACCCATCGGGCGGGTCCGTGAGCAGGCACGGGCACGAGCGGCCACGGCGGCGCCGCGAGGCCGATGACGTGCCCCTGATGCTCAGCGCTGAGATGCGCGCCGAGGCTGCCGTGATGCGACGCGTGAGCCGTCGTTTCGACGCCGCCGTGCTCGAGGACGCGGCCGAGGCAGGCGCGCCTGCTGACGCCGAGGTCCTGCGCCGGCTGCGCGGCGAGCCCATTGCCGGGATCGGACGCGTCGTCTACTCCTCAAACGCTGTCTTCCTCATCGAGTTCGAGGGTCCCGATCCCACCCACCCGGACCAGCCGCTGCGCGCCATCTACAAACCCGCTCGTGGAGAGAGGCCGCTGTGGGACTTCCCGCGCCAGACGCTGCACATGCGCGAGACCGCAGCGTATGTCGTCAGCGCGGCGCTCGACGACGGCCTGGTGCCCGCAACCACACTGCGCGACGGTCCGCACGGACCGGGCTCGATGCAGCTGTTCATCCACGCGGCCGAAGAGGGCCAGGCGCAACCGGCGGCGCGCCTGGAGGAGCAGCTGCGCAGCCTGGCCGCGCTCGACGTGCTCATCAACAACGCCGATCGCAAACGCGCGCACCTCCTGCTCGGTGACGACGGCGACCTCCGCGGCATCGACAACGCCCTGAGCTTTCTCCCCTACCCCCGCCAGCGCACCGTCCTCATCCAGCTCGGCGGCGAGCCCGTCCCGCCGGCCGTTGTCGCGCGGGTGCGAGCGCTTGCCGCTGACAGCACTCGACGGTCGCGGCTCGACAGCCAGCTCGGCCGTCTCCTCGACGCCGGCGAGGTGACCGCCTTCAACGAGCGCCTCGACGCCCTTGCAGCCGATCCCGTCTACCCATCGCTCGACCCCTGGGACGGACGCCCGTTCGAATGGTGGTGAAGGGCGTACGCCCGGAGGGACTTGAACCCCCGCACCCGGCTCCGGAGGCCGGCGCTCTATCCAACTGAGCTACGGGCGCCCGCGGATCGAGGCACGAGTATAAGCGTGCGGCCGCGCCCGGGCCGAGGGCGCTAGAAGCGCCAGCTGGTGCAACCGCGCCGGGCATGGACCCGACAGGAGCAGGCCGCACGCGTCCGCGTGCGACGGCGGCGCACCGCGGCCGGGTCGGCGGTGTAGGCCACCAGCGCCTCAAAGCGCTCCGGTCCGATGATGCCTTTGGCCAGGGCACGCAGCGCCCATGCAGGTGGCACCGGGGCCTCCCAGAATCCACGACGCGGGGGCGACTCGCTCATCCTTGACTGGGAACTATAGAAGGCCGGGCCCCGATGGGGACCGCCGGCGAACGCTCAGTCGATGTCGTCGGGAAAGCGGATCATCAGCCCGTCCTGGACGTCGTACAGGGCCTCCATCCAGTCCTGGATGGAGACCGACACGGCGCTCCGCTGCGACAGCGGGTGCTCTTCTCCGCGAATGAAAGCGGCGACACGAAAGCGAAGCTCCGC
>CATPCA010000365.1 GCA_955652545.1 Candidatus Dormiibacterota bacterium | reverse complement strand
CGGCGGTGTCTCGCGCTGCCGCCTCGGCGGCCACATCGAGAAACGCCTGCCCGGACCGCGGCCATGTCGCCTCGCGGGCGTACGCGTACGCCGCCTGCTCCAGCGCGTCCTTTGCGGCGGGGTCGTCGAGGATGCCGATCACGGCGTGGGCGAGCTGATCCGGCGCGCGGAAGCCGACGAGGACACCACGACCGTCGGCGAGCGCCTCAACGGCGTGCAGATACCTGGTGGACACGATCGCCTTACCGGCGCCGAGGGCGTACGCGAGGGTCCCGCTGGTGATCTGGTTGGGTTCGAGGTAGGGAGTCACGTAGACGTCCGTGGTGAGCAGCAGATCGATGATGTCGCGCTGCGACATGTACTCGTCGATGAACGCGACGTGCTTCTCGATGCCAAGTGCCTGCGCCTGTGCCACCAGGCTCTTGCGATACGCCTCGCCCCTGGCGCGGAGCAGGTCGGGATGAGTCTGTCCCGCGACAATGTAGAGGACGCTGGGGTGAGCCTCGACGACAGCCGGCATTGCTTCGATCATCGACTCGATCCCTTTGCCGGGAGCGAGCAATCCGAAGGTCGAGATGATGGTGCGGCCTTCGACTCCGAGCTTGGCCTTGAGCCGATGACGGCCGCCCCGCTGGATGCTGGGCATCCCGTGCGGGATGACGCGCAGCGGAGCGCTGACGCCATAGACGTCAGTCAGGATGTCGACCGCTGTCGTGGCCATGACGATGACCTGGTCGCTGAGCTCGGTGATGGCACGAACGCCTTCCCTGATCGACGGAGCAGGCTGGGGCAGCACTGTGTGCAGCGTGGTCACGACCGGCTTGCGCAACTCCTCGAGCATTGGCACCAGGTGGTCGACGTACCCGCCATCCACCCAGCGGCCGTCGACGAAGCCGGGCTCTGTCCAGGCACCGTACAGGCCGAATTCGTGCTGCACGTTGACAACGTCCGCGTTCGAGGCGTTGATCTCGCGTGCGGCGGCGACGTAGCTGTCGGGCACCCCCTGGCGGATGCGCCAGCGCACCTCCGAGCGATAGGGGCGGAGCACGGACTGCTCGTCGATGGCGGCCACTCGCCCGGTTGTCCCCGGGTCGGCGGCACGCGCCGCGTCGAGGAGATCGGACGTGAAGGTCGCGATTCCGCATCGACGCGGTACGTAGGAGGAGATGAAGGCGATGCGGATAGTCACGTCACCATACTGCCAGCCAACCCGGATGGAGCGTTCTGAGCGGCACCCGCAGCGGCTGTGTCCGCACGCCGGCATACGCACGAGGCGGCCACACCGCCCACAGGCGATCCCTTCTGCGGCACTTCTGACAAACACGGCCTGAACTCGAGCCATGGGTTCGCTGGCGGACCGACCCAATTGACCTCATTGGTGCAGTGTCACGCCAATGCCCGAGCCGCCACTTGCTCTACGGGGCATGAGAACAGCGCCACAGACGAGTCACGTCGCCGCGCTGCGGCACACGTGAACGGCCGTGTTCGGAGTCCGTAGACAGGCAGAGGGAAGCACACCTGGCGGTATCGCGACGCTGCCACAGGGGCTGTTCAGCTTGTCGCCGCTGCTCGGCGCCCTGCCCATCGCGATCATCGCGACCGACCTGGAGGGCGTTGTCCTTGCCTGGAATCCTCAGGCGGAACAGGTCTTCGGCTGGTCCGCCGTGGAAGCCATCGGCTTCCCAATAGGATCGCTGGTGATTCCGTCGGACGGCGGCATCACGCCGGAGGTGATCATGGAACAGCTCCGCGGCGGACGGCCGTGGGAGGGCGAATACCGGATCCGCCGGCGCGACGGCCGTGAGCTCACACTGCACGCCGTCGCCTCGCCGCTGCGTGACGAGAATGGCGGTGTCGTCGCGTTCGTCGGCCTCGCGGTGGACGTCACCAAGGAACGGCAGGCGTCGCTCGCCGTCCTCGAGGCGGTGATCGGGCACTGTCCAACCTCGTTGACGGTGCTGGGCGCCGACGACCGCGTCGTGCTCACCCTGGGTGACACACGAACCGGGCCCATCCATACCATGGCCAGCGAGGTGCGCGGAGGCGGGGCCGGTCGCCAGGTCGTCGAGTTCGACGGACGCAGCTACGACACCGCCGCGGTCTCTCTTCCTGATCCCGTCGCCGGCCCCGGCGGTGTCGCCTTCGTCGCCACCGACATCACCGAGCGCCTCGCCGGCGAGAGGCGACTGCTGGCGCTCAACCGCATGCACGCCGTGCTCAGCGAGACCGGCAACGCGATGGTGGGCACCACTGACACGACACAGCTCCTGGCCGAGGTATGCCGGATCCTTGTCGACACCGGCGAGTTCGCCGCCGCGGCGTTCACCACGCCGGCCTCCCCCACCGGCGAGGTGCAGGTGCTGACCGCGTACCACGCGCAAGCCCAGCGGGAAGCCGCGGCGGATTTGACCGCCGCGATCGTCGACGCGGTGCGCGGCGACGGATCCCCTCCGGAGAGCCCGTCCGCGCAGAATGGCGACGCCGCGGCTGCGCCCGTCACGCAGACATCCGACGTCGTGATCTTCCCGCTGGCGCCGCGAGCGAGTCCGCCGGCTGTGCTTGCCCTCTGTCCGACAACGCCCTTCGCGCCCGTGAGCAAGGAGGAAGAGCTGCTGATCGTGGGGATGGTGCGCGATGTCGCGTTCGCGCTGGACTCGCTCAACCTTGATCGGAATCGCCTCGAGGCGATGCGCATCAGCGCGACGCGCGCCCAGCAGCAGTCCATCGTCTCGAGGCTGGGCTTCATGGCCCTGGGCATCGCTGACACCGCTGCGGTTTTCGACGCTGCGGTGACCTCGCTGGCCGCCTTCGGAATGCGGCAGGTCACCCTCTACGAGCTGCTGGCGGGCGGCGAGTCGGTGCTGGTCCGGGCCGTGGCCGGGGAGCACGTCCGCGTTGCCCGGGGTGACGTGATCGCACGTTCCGCGGTCCCCATGACCGATGAGGTGCTGCTGACGGGAGAGCCGGTGCGGGTGGACGATTTCACCAGGGACTCGCGCCTGATCCTGCCGACGGGGTCGCGGTTCGCCTCTCTTGGCAGCGGGGTTGGCGTGCCCATCCGCGTCAACGGCGAGACGGTGGGAGCGCTCACCGGGCACAGCCGCGCCGACAACGATTTCGACGCCCACGACGTCGACTTCTACGAGTCGGCGGCCAACGTGATCAGCGGCGCCATGGAACGCAGCCGCTACGAGAACAACATCCGCTACGACGCCACCCACGATCGCCTGACAGGTCTGCCCAACCGGATCCTGCTCCAGGACCGCCTGGCGCAAGCCCTGTCGCGGTCCGGTCGCCGGCAGTCGCGCCCGCTGGCGGTGCTCGTGGCAGACCTCGACCAATTCAAGCTCGTCAACGACAGCCTCGGTCATGACGCGGCTGATCGCCTGCTGGGCATGGCCGGCGCGCGGCTCGGTGAGGCCGTTCGCCCAAGCGACACCGTTGCTCGCGTCGGCGGCGATGAGTTCGTCATCCTCTGTGAAGACCTGGTCGATGTCACCGAAGCCGCGACCGTGGCGAGGCGCGTCACGGAGCGGATTCGTGACGCTTTCCTGGTTGACGGCCGGGAGGTCAGGATGACGACGAGCATCGGGATCGCGGTGAGCTCGGACGAAGCGACGGGCGAGGGCCTCCTCCGCGACGCCGACGTCGCCATGCACCGGGCCAAGGAGAGAGGCCGAGGCACCTACGAGCTGTTCGACGATGCGCTGCGAACCCGGCTCGACCATCGTGTCGGGATCGAGCAGGGGCTTCGCCGTGCCCTGGACCGGGACCAATTCGTCGTCGCGTACCAACCGATCGTCGACCTGGCCAGCGGCGGCGTTCGCGAGGCGGAGGCCGTGCTTCGCTGGACGCAGGAGAACGGCACCCCCGTCGCGCCGGCCGAGTTCATCCCCATCGCCGAGGAGACCGGGATGATCGTCCCCATCGGGGCGTGGGTGCTGCGACGTGCCTGTGAGGATGCGGTGCGCTGGAACGCCCGGTTCGGGCCGTCCGAGGCGGTGGCCGTGGCGGTCAACCTTTCAGCACGGCAGGTCAGTCACCCTGACCTGGTGGCCACCGTGGTTCACGCGCTGGAATCGGCCGGGCTGGCGCCGGACCTACTCCGCCTGGAGATCACTGAAACGGCGCTGATGGAGGAAGGCAGCGTCGGCACAGCCACGCTGCGAACGCTCGACCGCCTCGGCGTCCGGCTCAGCGTCGATGACTTCGGCACCGGCTACTCGTCGTTGATGTACCTGCGCGAATACCCGATCCGGGTGCTCAAGGTTGACCGCTACTTCGTCGCCGGGCTGGGCACGAACCCCGAGGATGAGGCGATCGTCCAGGCGGTCATCGCGCTGGCTCACTCACTCGGCCTGACAGCCACGGCCGAGGGGGTGGAGACGATCGACCAGCTCCGTCGTGTGCGGGCCCTCGAATGTGACGCCGCCCAAGGATACCTCTGGTCGCAGGCGGTGGAGATCGACGACTTCATCCCGGTGGTCGAGGGAATCCGCACCACCGTCGGTGACCCGGTGGCACAGCCGGTTCCCTCCGTGCCGGCGGCCAGCGCTGGGCTGGAGCCGGCGGTCTCGCCGACCCGCCTCGGGCCTCGCCGGCGCAGTCACGACTGATCTCGGTCGACCTTGTGGCGGGCGGGCTGGTCGGCGTCCTACACTGAACGGATGTTCGCCCAACCGCTGCCTGATGGCGGGGTGCTCCCCGCTCTGAACGAGCCCGCTATCAATGTCAAGGGGCTGGTCAAGTCGTTCGGCAAGGTGCACGCGCTCGACGGCGTCGACCTCGAGGCTCAACCGGGCACCGTGCTCGGCCTGCTCGGCCCCAACGGCGCCGGCAAGACAACTGCAGTGCGGGTGATGACGACCCTGCTCAAGCCGGATGCGGGCACAGTCCGGGTCGCCGGCCTCGACGTGGTCCGCGACGCGGTCCGGCTTCGTCAACGGATCGGCCTGGCCGGCCAGTACGCGGCTGTCGACGAGAACCTCACTGGCCTGGAGAACCTGGTGATGGTTGGTCGGCTCTATGGTGAGAGCCGGGCGGCATCCACGAGGCGAGGCCAGGAGCTCCTCGAGCGCTTCGACCTGGTGGACGCCGCCAAGCGCGCGCTCAAGACGTATTCAGGTGGGATGCGCCGGCGGCTGGACCTGGCCGCCGCGCTCGTCGCCAGCCCGCCGGTGTTGTTCCTCGACGAACCGACCACCGGCCTGGACCCGCGCAGCCGGGTCGACCTCTGGGAGACCGTGGAACAGCTCGTCGCCAACGGCACCACCGTGCTGCTCACCACCCAGCACCTCGACGAGGCGGATCGCCTTGCGGACACCATCGTGGTCGTCGACCACGGCAAGGTGATCGCCGAAGGCACACCGGACCAGCTCAAGGACCGCATCGCCGGCGAGCGGCTCGAGGTGCGCCTCCTCGATGCGGGTACCGGGGCAGCGGTCGCGCAGACACTGGCTCCCCTGTCGGATCAGGCCGCCGTGGTCGAGCCGCAGACGGTGAGCCTGACCGTCCGTCGCCGCCCGGGAGCCATCGTGGACGCGGTGCGCCTACTGGACGCGAGCCACATCGCGGTCGACGACCTGGCAATGCGCCGCCCCACCCTCGACGATGTGTTCCTGTCCCTCACCGGCCACGTCGCCGAGATGGACGCGGCCGGTGAGAAGGCGGCACCGTGAGCCGCGTGGTCTCCGACACGCTGGTGATCGCGGAGCGCAACCTGGTTCGCTTGCGACGCGCGCCCGACCTGTTGCTGGCGTTCACGGTGCAGCCGATCATGTTCGTGCTGCTGTTCGTGTACGTCTTCGGCGGCGCCATCAGCACGCCGGGGTACAGCTACGCGACCTTTCTGATCCCCGGGATCGTCGTCCAGAACATCGCGTTCGGTGGCTTCGTCACGGCGGTGGGGATCAATGAGGACCTCAGGAAGGGTCTCATCGACCGATTCCGATCGCTGCCGATGGCGCGGTCGGCTGTGCTCGCCGGCCGGACTCTCGCCGATATCGCCACCAACCTGCTCTCGATTGTCGTGTTGCTCGCCACCGGCCTGATCATCGGGTTCTCGTTCAAGACGGGTGCACCGCAGATCCTCACCGGGATCGGGCTGCTGCTCCTCTTCGGCTACGCCTTCTCATGGGTCTTCGCACTGCTCGGCATGCTCGTCTCCTCAGCGGAGGCGGCGAACTCGCTCGGGTTCATCGCCGTCTTCCCGCTGACCTTCATCTCGTCGGCCTTCGTACCGGTGCAGTCGATGCCGGCGCCGCTTCGCGCGTTCGCCAACGTCAACCCATTCACGGTGACCGTCGATGCGATCCGCTCGCTCTGGCTCGGTGCGCCGGCACAGAACAGCGTGTGGGGAGCGTTCGTCTGGGCGGTGGTGATTCTGTTCGTGTTCGCTCCCCTGGCCGTGCGACGGTACCGGCGCATCGCCGGCCAGTGACCACGCCGCCGCGACAAAATTCAACAACCGCCTGGTCAGGCT
>CATPCA010000364.1 GCA_955652545.1 Candidatus Dormiibacterota bacterium | reverse complement strand
GCCTTCGTCGCCTACCTGGGCAAACGCGGCTGGTACAAGGACGGTGGGTCGACGCGCCGTGACCAGCACCTGATGGCGCCGTACCTGTTGCAGTGGCAGATCATGCGATGGCTGCAGCAGCGTGGGGTGGAGGAGTACGACCTCGTCGCGGTCCCGCGTCCGAGCGAGCTCACACCGGATCATCCCTTCGCTGGCCTGCAACGATTCAAGAGTGGTTTCAACCAGGAGGTGACCGAGTTCGTCGGTACCTGGGACTGGCCCGTGCATCCGCTCGCTGCGCAGCTGTGGAATCGCGCCGGAGAGCGTCTCGCGCGACAGTGGGCGTCACGCGTCCACCACGATTTCTTCTACTGACCCGCTCCGACCGTCCCGCGGCTGTGCGAGGATGCTGCGCCGTGACGGCAGCACCCGTCCCTGACGGCTGGGATGCCGGGGTCCTCGAGCTGAAGGGTCATTTCCTCCAGAGCGCGGCGTGGGCGCGCGTGCAGACGCGACTCGGCAATCCTGTCGTGGTCGGAGCGGCGTATGACTGGTGTTGGCTCGGGGTCGTCCGGCGCGCCGGACCCATCCGCTACCTGTACCTTCCGTTTGGTCCCTCCCTGCGCAGCGAGGCAGCCCTCGGAGATGCCATGTCGTCCGCACGAACCCGTGCCCGGCGACTGGGCTGCGCCTTCGTTCGTTTCGAGCCCGGGTCGGCGGGCCGCGCCGCCGTTGCCCACACTGGTTCCCGGCAGGTGCGCCCTCGGCAGTACCAGCACACCCTGACCCTCCGACTCGACGGCGATGAGCGTTCCCTCTGGCGCGGCGTCAACAGTGGCCATCGCTCGCGAATCAACGGCGCGCAGAAACGTGGCCTGCGCATCGAGCGATCCAGCGACCCCGCGCTCATGCCCGAGTTCGTCAACCTGCTCCGCCAGACCGAACGGCGCAACAGCTTCTTCTCGTTCGAGGACGACTACTTCACCGCGATCGCCGAAGAGCTGCTACCCAGCGGAGAGGCGTCGCTGTACTTCGCTGCGGCCGGTGACCGGCGGGTTGCCGGGGCGCTCGTGTTCGACTTCGGCCCGACCCGCTACTACGCGTTCGGTGCCACCGACAGCTCCGCGCGCAAGCTGATGCCGGCGCCGCCACTGGTTTGGCGGGCCATCGTCGACGCCCGCGAGCACGGCCGGGAGCGATTCGACTTCTGGGGGGCGGCGCCCCCCACAGCTGGGCCGGACCACCCCTGGAAGGGCATCACTGATTTCAAGAGTGGCTTCGGCGGCGAGCCGGAATCGTATGCGGGCACCTGGGAGCTACCAGTCAGACCGCTTGCCGCCGCGCTCCTGAGGCTGGCGCAGCGGCTGAGGCGCTGAGCGCATCCGCCGGCCGCCCACCCGACCCGGATTCGAGACGTCAGCTCACCCCGGTTCCGATCGGACAGCTCACGCCGGTGCCCTCGAGGCCGCAGTAGCCGTTGGGGTTGGCGTAGAGGTACTGCTGGTGGTACGGCTCGGCGAAGTAGAAGGTGGGCGAGTCGATGATCTCCGTGCTGATGTCTCCCCGGCCCGCGTCGGAGAGGCGCTGCTGGTACATCGCCCGGCTTCGATCGGCGGCTTCTGCCTGCTCGGGTCCGAAGGTGCCGACCAGGCTGCGGTACTGGGTGCCGACGTCGTTGCCCTGGCGCATCCCCTGGGTGGGGTCGTGCTCCTCCCAGAAGGTGCTCAGCAGCTTCTCGTAGGTGATCCGGGCCGGGTCGTACACCACGAGCACCACCTCAGCGTGGCCGGTTCTCGCCGAGCACACCTCTTCGTAGGTTGGATTGGGGGTGAAGCCGCCCGCGTAGCCGACGGCGGTGACCCAGACGCCGTCGAGCCGCCAGAAGAGCCGCTCGGCGCCCCAGAAGCAGCCCATCCCGAAGATCGCAGTCCGCAGCCCCTCCGGGTATGGCGGGGTCATCGGATGACCGTTCACCCGGTGCACTGCGGTGACGGCCATCGGTTCGGCACGGCCCGGTAGGGCCTCGTCGGCGGATACGACACGCGTCTTGTTGGGGCTGAGAAAGCTGAACATGGAAACCTCCTGGTGTCTGATTGTGACCTCCACCGCTCGATTCCAACCCTGCCGCGGAGCGCCAGACGGCCGGCTCGATCCCAGACGAACGGAACGCATGTGCGGGTAACCTTAACCACGAATGCCCCATGACACCATCGACATCCGCGGAGCTCGCGAGCACAACCTCAAGGGCATCGACCTCACCCTCCCACGCGATCGCCTGATCATCATCACCGGGCTGTCCGGGAGTGGCAAGTCAAGTCTTGCGTTCGACACGATCTACGCCGAGGGCCAGCGTCGCTACGTCGAGTCGCTGAGCGCCTACGCGCGCCAGTTCCTCGGGCAGATGGAGAAGCCGGACGTCGACCACATCGACGGCCTCAGCCCGGCCATCTCCATCGACCAGAAGGGCACGAGCAAGAACCCCAGGTCGACGGTGGGCACGGTCACCGAGATCTACGACTACCTCCGACTGCTCTACGCGCGCATCGGCCATCCGCACTGTCCCAACTGCGGGCGGGAGATCAGCAAGCAGTCGATCGAACAGATCACCGACCAGGTGCTGGAGCTGCCCGAGGGCACCAGGCTGATGGTGACGGCGCCGATGGTGCAGGGCCGCAAGGGTGAGCACCGCGAGGTCTTCGCCGAGGCCCGCAAGAGCGG
>CATPCA010000363.1 GCA_955652545.1 Candidatus Dormiibacterota bacterium | reverse complement strand
CGCTGACTGCGGGATTGCTCGCCATGACCGCCTGCGGCAGCGCCGTGACAACTGCACGTCTCTCAACGGCACCTCCACCTGGCCTGGCGACTGCCGGCGCGAGTCCCGCGGCCTCGGCCACGCCATCCGCCTCTGCCACTGCAGCCGCGCTCGCGGCCACGGCACGACCCGCACCGCCGTCCGCTCCGCGTGCCGCACCGACACCGATCATGGGCGGTGGCGGTGTCGCAGGGGCCTCGCTCGCCGGCTGTCGCGTGTTCCCCGCGGACAACGCGTGGAATGAGGACGTGTCCCATCTGCCCGTCGACAGCAGGTCGTCCGCGTACGTGGCGCGCATCAACTCCTCCCGGCGGTTCCTGCACCCGGACTTCGGCTCGGATCCGTCGTACGGAATCCCCTACGTGGTCGTGCCCCGCTCACAACCGTTCGTCCCGATCACGTTCACAGCGTATCGTGCCGAGAGCGATCCCGGCCCGTACCCGGTGCCGCTCACCGCACCGGTCGAGGCGGGCAGCGATGCACACGTTCTGGTGATGGACTCGGGAAACTGCCGCCTGTACGAGCTGTACCAGGCACGACGCAGTGGCAGCGGTTGGGCGGCCGGTTCAGGAGCGGTGTTCAACCTGGGGAGCGACGCGCTGCGACCCGACACCTGGACGTCGGCGGACGCTGCCGGCCTGCCCATCCTCCCAGGTTTGGTGCGCTACGACGAGGTGGCCGCCGGGGTCATTCGCCACGCGTTGCGATTCACCGTGGCGCAGACACAGAACGGGTTCATCCACCCGGCCACCCACCAGGCGGGGGTTGCCAATTCGGCCGATCCGCCGATGGGCGAGCGCTTCCGGCTCAAGGCGTCGTTCAACCTGTCGCCGTACCACGGTGAGACTCTCGTGATCCTGACCGCGCTCAAGCGGTACGGGATGATCGTCGCCGACAACGGCAGCAGCTGGTTCGTCAGTGGCTCGACCGACTCGCGCTGGAACGACAACGACCTCAACCAGTTGAAGAGTGTGCCGGGAAGCGCATTCGAGGCTGTGCAGACAGGGCAGATCCGGCGCGGCTGATCAGGAGGCCTGGCGCCGCCGTGGGCGGTGTGCTCGCATCACATCACGCATCTGGGCTGTGGTGATGCGGGCCGGCTCGGTCGTCTCCATGAAATCGAGGATCAAGTTCGCGACAAGCTCGGGTTGCTCGAGAGCCACGAAGTGCCCGGCGCCTTCGACGATCTCCAGGCGGCTGCCGGGCATCTCCTCGTGAGCGGTCACGGCGTGGCTGGCCGGGATGATGCGGTCCTTCTCGCCCCACAGCAACATGGTGGGCATCGTCTCGGCGAGGTACAGCCGCTCGATCGCTGAGACGCGCTGTCCCCGCTGGTCGACGACAGCGCGCACCGTCGCGATGAACGCCGCGCGTGTGGCCGGGTCCGTCAGGCCGCTGTAGCCGCGCCACATGGCACGCTGCCCGATCCCCGACTTCACGCCGCGGCGGCCCAACCACCGCCCCAGGCCCTCGAGCGCGTCGCGGGTGGTGGCGGAGAGAACCAGCGGCGCGACCAGGTCGGCACCGGGGAGACCAAGGCTGCGCAGCACGAAGGTGACGTCCTGCCCGAGGCCGCCGCTGGCCACGAGCACCATGCGCTCACATCGCTCCGGGTACTGGTAGGCGAACTGCATGGTGATACCACCGCCGAGGGAGTGGCCGACCAGGGAGGCGTGATCGATGTCGAGGGAGATCATCAGGTCGCGCATCAGCGTCGCCTGGTTGCCGAGTGAGTAATCGCCGCGAGGCTTCGCCGAGCGACCGTGGCCGAGCAGGTCGGGCGCGATCACCCGGTGGCTTCGGGCCAGCGCGGGGATGATCGCCTCCCACGCCCAGGCCGCCTCCGCGATGCCGTGGATGAGCAGCAGCGGCGGACCCTCACCGGCTTCGACATAGGCGATCCGCTGGCCGTGCAGGCTGAGGAAGTGGCGCCGGGCCACATCGGCTTTCATGTTCCGGACATCATGCAGGCGGCGCACCGTCTCGCGACAGCGCGAATGTGCCGCTCTCGCGGCTAGCGTTGCCGTGATGGAGCCCACGCCCGCGCCGCCGACTCCCGCTGATGATTGGCGCGCGACGCGAGCCGGCGTCCTGCGCAATGCCGCCGGCATCGGCATCGCCACCGGTGCCTACGCGCTGTCGTTTGGTGCGATCGCCACCTCCAGCGGGCTGTCGGTGCTTCAGACCTGCTTCCTCTCGCTGGCGATGTTCACCGGCGCATCGCAGTACGCGCTGGTGGGCGTTCTCGGTGCCGGCGGCAGCGCACTGACCGCAGCCGCCACTGCGCTGCTCCTCGGCACCCGGAACGTCCTCTACGGGCTGCGCCTGTCGTCCCTGCTGCAGGTGCATGGGCTTCGCAAGCTGGCGGCTGCGCAACTCGTGATCGACGAGAGTACGGCGATGAGCCTGGGACGCGAGTCGGCCCGGGCCAACCGGCTCGGGTTCTGGGCGACGGGCATCAGCGTCTACGTGCTCTGGAATCTCGGTACGTTGATCGGCGCCGTCGGTGCGCAGGCCCTGTCCAACCCCCGGGCGGTCGGGCTCGACGCCGCCGCGCCGGCCGCGTTCCTCGCGCTGCTGGCCCCGAGGGTGCGGTCGCGGTCGTCGATCGCCATCGCAGTCGCGGCCGCCGCGGTGGCGATGGCATTCGTCCAGATCCTGCCGGTCGGCGGCCCTGTGCTGGTCGCCGCGCTGGTGGCGATCGTGGTGGGCGCCGTCACCCATTCCACGCCGGAGGTGCGCTGAGATG